>NZ_JBHXTQ010000083.1:0-39567 GCF_042677305.1 Kitasatospora sp. NPDC127121
AAACGGGGCTTCGTGCTGCCGGGCCTGGAAGTCCTACGGCTTCGCGAGGTCGTCGGCCGGCCTCGGTGCCGGTATCGGCTCGGTCGCCCGGTACCGGGGCGAGGTCGGGTCGGACAGCGCGGACGGCGGCGCCGACTCGGTCGCGGGGGAGATCACCACCCCGGTGGCCGGGGCCGCCGTCGCCGTGGTGGCCACCGGCGCGGCCTCCTCCTTGACCTTGATCCCGGCCTGGTCGAAGGCCGTCTTCAGGCGCTGGCGCAGCGCCCGGGACACCGCCGGCGCCTTGCCCGGCGCGGTCCGCGCCTCGATCCGCACCATCACCGAGTCCGCCGCGACCGACTCCACGCCCAGGATCGACACCGGTGCCCAGACCAGCTCGTCGTACGGCGACTCCTTGGACAGCGCCTCGGCCGTCTCCTGGATCAGGTCCTCGACCCGCAGCAGGTCCTCCTTGTACCCGACCTGCACGTCCACCGAGGCGGTCGACCAGCCCTGGCTCATGTTGGCGATCCGCTTCACCTCGCCGTTGCGGATGTACCAGATCTCGCCGTTGGCCCCGCGCAGCTTGGTCACCCGCAGGCCGACCTCCAGCACCGTGCCGGCGGCCACCCCGGTGTCGATCTCGTCGCCGACGCCGTACTGGTCCTCCATGATCATGAAGACCCCGGAGAGGAAGTCCGTCACCAGGTTGCGGGCGCCGAAACCGATCGCCACACCGGCCACACCGGCGCTGGCCAGCAGCGGCGCCAGGTTCACGCCCAGCGCGGACAGCACCATCAGCGCGGCCGTGCCCAGGATGGAGAACGACGCCACGCTGCGCAGCACCGAGCCGATCGCCTCCGACCGCTGCTGGCGCCGCTCCGGGTTCACCACCCCGGTGTTGGCCAGCAGCCCGCCGAGCCGGCTCTCCTCGTGGTGGTCGTGCGAGCGCGCCATCCGCGTGATCAGCTGGGTGATCAGCTTGCGCACCACGGCGCGCAGCACCAGTGCCAGCAGCACGATGAAGACGATCCGCACCCCGCCGGCCAGCCAGCCCTGCCAGTGCGTGTCGAACCAGCTGGCGGCCTGCTTGGTGGTGTCGCTGACCTCCTGCGCGCTGGTCGGGATTCTCAGGTCCAGCTGCGGCAGCTGCGGCGCGGTCGGGCTGGGCGCCGGTGTCGGAGTGGAGAGCGTCGAGGACGCGTCGGCGATACCGGTGGCGCCGGAGCGGAACACGTGCGGGCCTTCCTGCAAGGGGGCGTGGCGGGCCCGCGCCGCGGCACGCGGCCCGCGGACCGTCCGCCTCAGCCTAACCGGCGCCGAACACCCGACCGGACACGCCGAAGGGCGTACGGAGCAACGCGAACGCCCCGTCAGCGCACCGGTGCGCTCCCCCGGACGACGGGGTCGACCGCTGCTCCGACCGGCCGAGCGCTCCCCCGGGAGGGCCACGGGCGGCACCCCGAGGGCACCCGGGTGCAACCCGACCTTCCCCAGGGCATACCGGCTATGACAGAAGCCACACCGGAAGTTCACACCAGGTCCGTTACACAGGAGTGGTGGCGCCGTACAAAGGCGTAAGGCGACACTGGGGGAGATCGCGCACCAGTTGTGCGATCCAACCGCTCGTCCCGGCGCGAGCCACGCGCCGCAGGCGTCCAAGGAGGCATCCGTGCCGCATGTCCTGGTCCTCAACGCGTCCTACGAGCCACTCGGCGTCGTATCGATGCGCCGCGCACTCATCCTGGTCCTCAACCACAAGGCGGTCAGCCTGGAGGACTCGGAAGTCACTCTGCACAGCGCCACCAGCGCCCTTCCGGCGCCGTCCGTCGTCCGCCTGACCCGCTTCGTCCGGGTCCCGTTCTGCGGGCCCGTCCCGCTCACCCGCCGGGCGCTGTTCGCCCGTGACCACGGCCGCTGCGTCTACTGCGGGGCCGCCGCCACCAGCGTCGACCACGTCATCCCGCGCAGCCGGGGCGGCCAGCACCGGTGGGACAACGTGGTGGCGGCCTGCCGCCGCTGCAACCACACCAAGGCCGACCGCCACCTCACCGAACTCGGCTGGCGGATGAAGCGCCCACCGGCCCCGCCCAGCGGCCTCGCCTGGCGGATCATCGGCACCGGCATCAAGGACCCGCGCTGGCGCCCCTACCTGGAGCCGTACGGCGGCTCCGACCAGTTGCGCGCCCCGCAGTGGGGCGAGTACGAGCACCTCGACCATACCGAGCAGGGCCTCCCCGTCCCGCTCGGCCGGGCGCACTCGGCCCACTCCGCCCCCGTCCGCCGCGGTGAGCAGCCCGAACCGCTCTCCGCCTGACCCCGCTCCACAAGGGCCAGCCCGTCATATCGTCGGTACGCCTCATGGGCCGCCGCGCCCCCCACCGGGGAGCACGGCGGCCCGCCGCGTTGTCCGGTGGGGAGCGCGGCGACTACTTCTTCGGCGGCGCTGTCCCGCCCGTCGTGCCGCCCGTCGTACCGCCTGTCGTACCGCCCGGAGTCCCGCCCGCCGGGGGCGTGGCCGGGGCGCTCGGAGCGGTCGGGGCCGTGGTCGGGGCCGTGGGCGCGGTGGTGGCGCCGCCGTCCGGCTGGGCCGGGGGGACGGTCGGCGGCTGCGACGGGGCGGGCGGGGTGACGGCGTACAGCTCGACGCCCCACAGCGAGTAGCCGTACTTGTTGGCCCGGGCCACGCCCTGCACCCGGAGGAACCGGGCGCCCGGCGCGTCGAAGCGCACGGTCTCGTCGCCGCCCCTGCCGTTGTCCACCGTCGCCGCGTCGGTCCAGGTGGTGCCGTCCGCCGAGACCTGGAGCCGGTAGGCGGCGGCGTACGCGGCCTGCCAGTGCAGCACCGCAGCGCCCAGGTGGGTCGTCTGCGGCAGTTCCAGCTGCACCCAGGCGTCGTCCTTGGCGGGGGAGGACCAGCGGGTCTTCGGGTCACCGTCGGTGACCGCCGAGGCGGGGAAGTTCGGCGTCTCGTCGCCCGAGGAGGTGGCCTTCGCGTGGAGCGCCAGGTCCGGACCGCTGGTCGGCGGCACCACGTGCACCTGGAGCACCTGCTTCACGGTGGTGGCGCCGGCCACGAACTGCACCGGCACCTGGTACGTCCCGAACGGCGTCCCGGGATCGGCGCTGACCAGCAGCGGCACGCCGATGCGGCCGCCGCGCGGCACGGTCACCCCGGCCGCCGGGGTCACGGTCAGGCCCTTGGCCGCGGCCGGCACCTCGGTGCGCAGCTCGCCGGTGGTCCCTTCGGGGCGGCCGGCCTCGACGGTGGCCCGGGTCTGGGCGGGCGCGGCGGCGCCGGTCACCACGTCCAGGGTCGGGTCGGACAGGCTGAGCCGGGCCGCCGGGACGTCCGCGTACCAGGGGATCACCTGGTTGACCACCGGGGGGTCGCCGCCCGGCTTCCAGGTCAGCCGGAACGCGTCGGCGGCCTGCCCGCCGGCCGGCAGCTCGTTGTAGCCGGGCTGCACGGTGCCGATGTCCGTCCAGCCGCCGTCCGAGCGGCGCACCGAGACGGTGGCGGTGGCGTGCACGCCCGGGTCGGTGAGCACGGTGAGCCGGTCGAGCGGGCGGGCGGCGCCCAGCTCGACGGTGAGCGGCTCGTCCTGCGCGGTGGGCGGCTTGGCGGCCCGGTACGCGGTGTCCGGGTTGCCGTCCAGCACCGCGGACGCCGAGGAGCCGGGCAGCGCGGCGGGGCCGCCGGTGACGCTGGCGGGGGCGTCGTCGGGCGCGGTGACGGTGAACTCGCGCACCGCGACGGCGGTCTTCTGGGCGGCGGTGGCCCGCAGCCGCACGGCCCGCACCACCGGGCCGGCCGGCAGCTTGGCGCTGACCGACTTCTGGTTCTTGACCACGGCGAGCTGCTTCCAGCCGCCCTCGCCGGTGCTGTACTCCAGCACGCCGTCGTGGAGGTAGTCGTCGACCGCGCTCCGGCCGTCCGGCCCGTTGCCCCAGGAGCCCATCAGCACGGTGACGGCGCCGACCGGGCGCCCGCCGCCGAGGTCGACGCCGACCGCGTCGCCGGGCTGCGGGGGAGCGGAGCTCCAGTAGAACGTGTCGGCCACGCCGTCGGTCATCAGCGCGGGCAGGTGGTCGTGCGCGGTGCCCATGGTGGTGGTCGGGGTGATCCCGCCGCCGGCCACCCCGGCCCAGTTGTCGGCGGCCTGGACGGCCCGCTCCAGGAACGGGGCGAGCACGTCCGCGCCGATCGTGGCCGGGCTCTGCGCGAGCTGCTCGCGCAGCCGGTTGAGCTCCACCCGGGCCTTCCAGGCGGCCGCGCCGTCGCCGCCGTGCTGGGCCAGCAGCATGTCCAGCGAGGACTGTCCGGCCAGCCCGTAGTCGTGCAGCGGGGCGAGCCAGGGCGCGGCCTCGGCGGCGAGCTGGGCGGTGGCCTGGGTGCCGGCGAGGGTCTGCTGGGCGGTGGCCATCGCGGCGAAGGCGTCCCGCAGGGGCGCGGCGGCCTCTATCAGCTTGGCGAGGTCCGACGCGGTGCCGGAGGTGGGCTCGGCGGCGGCCCAGAACCGGTCGAGCAGCGGCGTCAGGTAGCCGGACTCCTGCTTGGACAGCGGCGAGGAGGAGCTGTTGCCGGCCAGCGCGGTGACCGCGGACAGGGCGGTGCCGGCGGGCGTGCTGCCGGCGCCGGTCGGGCCGGCGAGCGAGCGCACCGCGGCCTGCCAGGAGTCCTCCGGCCGGTAGCCGGCCGGGTTCCAGGCGAAGTCACCGGCCGTGGCGAGGGCGATCCGGGAGGCCACCGGCTGCTGCATGGCACCGGTGAGCATCACCGCCGAGCGGGTGGCCACCTCCGGTTCGCGCCCGGTGTAGGCGCCGAGGAAGAGCCGGTCCGGGCTGGCGTCGTTGACCGGGTAGTTGTCCATGGTGACCAGCGGGTGGCCGTACAGGTCGCCGGTCTCGGCGGTCTGGGCGCCGGTGATCTTCTCCGGGATCACCCCGCCCCCGCTCCAGGCCACCTGCACGCCGTCCGGCAGCGCCGCGGCCAGCGCCTTGCGGTACGGCGTGACGCCCTGCTTGTGGTACTCGGTGGGCACGACGGACAGCGGCGCCAGGCCCGGGTTGCGCGCGATCAGCCGGTCCCGCACCTTGGTCACCAGCGCGGCCTGCGCCTTGGCGGCCGCGGCCGGGCCGGTGCCGTACGTGTCGCGGTCGTCGCCGCAGTGCCACTCGTCGTAGCTGACGTCCAGGAACTGGAGCTGGAAGGCGGTGAAGCCGAGCTTGCGCAGCCCGTCCAGCTTGGCCACCAGCGCGTCCACGTCCTTGCCGGAGCTGAAGCAGAGGGACTGCCCCGGGTCGATCGCGTAGCCGAGCGTGACGTGGTCGCGCCGGGCCAGGCCGCCCAGTTGGCGCAGCTCGTCGGCCTGGGCGGCGGGGTAGGCGTCGCGCCAGCGGGAGAGCCGGAACGGGTCGTCACCGGGGGCGTAGAGGTAGAAGTTCTGCTTGGAGCGGCCGAGGAAGTCCACCTGGTCGAGCCGCTGCTGCGCCGTCCACGGGCTGCCGTAGAACGCCTCCGCGGTGCCGCGCACCGGCGCGCCGCTCGGCCAGTCCCGCAGCGTGATCCCGGGCAGGCCCAGCCCGGCGACGCCCGGCGCCTGCCCCTGCCCGGCCGGGACGGCGGCGAGCAGCTGGCGCAGGCTCTGCGCGGCGTAGAAGGTGCCCACCGCATCCGCGCCCGCCAGCACCACCGCGCCGTACGTCCCACCGCCCTGGGCCGGCAGCTGACCGACCGACAGCACGTACCCGCCGGCCGGCATGCCCGCGGTCGAGGGGGCGGCGCCGTCCTTGCCGCCGGCCGCGGCGGACAGCGCGCGCAGCGCCCGGTCCGTCCGGCCGTCGGCGCCCTCGGCCGGTCCGCCGACGTACACCACCAGCGACCCGGCGGCCGGCGCGTCGGCGTCCGGCTCCGGGGTCACGGTCGTCGCCCCGGCGACCTCCAGCACCTCCCGGACGGCGTCCAACGCCCCGAGGTCCGCGTCCGGCGCCGGCACCAGCGTCACCGCGGCCGGCACCGCGACCGGCTTGCCGGCCACCGTCTGCTCCTGCGGCCGCGGGAACACCTGCGGGTTCGTCATGCTCCCCAGCGGCGTCTGCGGCGCGCTGCTCACCACGTCCGGCCCCGCCGACGCCGCGTACGCCGCCGACGGCATCGGCCCGGCCAGCAGCCCGCCGACCACCGCCGCCGCCGCGACCCCCGCCGCGATCTGCAGGGTCCGCCGCCCCGGCCGCCCCGCCGCCCGCCGGGCCCGCTCCGCCCGCACCGACGCCAGCAGCGGTTCCGTCCCCTTGAGGCCGGCGATCAGCCGGTCCGCCGTCCTGGGCGCCAGTTGACGGCACGTCCGCGCCGTGGCCCGCCGCGCCGCCAGCGCCGCCGGGTGGTACAGCACCTCCCGCAACGCCGCACTCCGCTCCAACCGCTGCCGCAGCCGCCGCCCGGCCACAACGGACACTCGGGCTTCCACAGGAGCCTCCTCGCCAGGCCTGGACCACATCGCCGCAACCCCACCAGCTACCCAACCCGGTGTCAACGCGGCCGCCCGCTATGCCTGATTTGGCATCATTAGTCACTCTCTCTGTACTTTCCCGCCAACGCCCCGGGCCTGCCCCGCCGATTGGCGGAACAGGCCCGGTACGAGCTCAGGACGCGCAGCTCAGGAGCGCGGCGGAGCGGGCAGCACGGCTGTCCGCAGGGCCGGGACGGGCCACTGCTGGGACTCCCTGAAGTGGCAGTCGTACAGCTGGAGCTGGTTGCCGTTCACGGCCTGCCACCCCGGGAGGTCCAGGCAGCGGCCCGAGAACGGGTGGTACAGCGCGTTGTTGGCGAGCGGAATCCACTTCTGCGGGTCCGTGCCGTCGCAGAGGTGGTACTCCACCTTCGTGTAGTTGTCCTTTCCGGCGTTCACCGGCGCCATGCAGCCGCCCAGCACGCGGACGGTGCCGTCGTTGCCGAGCGAGAACTGCTGCGAGGCGTCACCGTGGCAGCCCCACAGCTGGATCGCGGCGCCGTTGGCCGTACCGAAGCCGTTGTCGTCGATGCACATGTTCGCGTCGACGCCCGACCTGATGACACCACTGGTGCCAGGCGCGGTGGGGGCCACCGCGAAGGGGTAGACGGCGGTGCTGCTGATGCTGCCGTCGAAGGACGGGCTCGGCTGGTCGTTCTGCTTGTAGCGGCCCAACATGAACGGGCCGGACGGTGCGGAGCTCTCGGCGGCCGAGTGGTAGCCCGTTCCGGCGAGAACCCCGTCCACGTACAGCGACATCAGCCCGGTTCTGCTGTTGTACGAGGCCGTGAGCTGGGTCCAGACGCCGACCCGGGAGTTCACGTTCGCGTTGGTGGTGCTCGTGTAGTGGAACGGCCATCCGCCGCCGTCGGTCCAGCTCAGCGCGAACCGCCAGGCCCCGGTGCCGCCGTCGTTGTAGAGCATGAAGTCGGTGGCGTGGTTTGCGGTCTGGGCGGCGACGACGCCGCCTGCCGGGCCGGACTTCACCCAGGTCGAGACGGTGAAGCTCTTACGGGTGTCGACCACCGGACCTTGCGTGGTGATGTTCGAGCCGTTGCCCGGGCTGAAGCCCGCGACCGTGGTGCCCTTCCCGCCCACGTTGTCCCAGCCCCAGTTGACGCCGGAGGCGGTGCCGTTGGCCTTGCCCTGGCCGTCGTTGACGGTGTTGCCGCCGTCGGGCGCGGCCAGCCAGCTGGCGATCGGGCGGTCGAGGTTGCCGAGGACGACCGGATCCTTCTCCAGACCGGTCACCGTCGGCCCGCTGTTGACGTCGGACGCCTTGGTGCCGATGCCGGCCCAGGCAACCAGTTGGTTGTTGGTGTCGACGGCCCAGAGGTCCGGGATGCCGTCGCCCGTGACGTCGCCGTTGGAGCCGACCTTCGGGTACAGCCTGTGGTCGATGTCGCTGGCCAGCAAACCCTTTGTGGGGTCGGTGAACCCGGAGGTGTCGAAGGTGCCAGGAGTGCTGCCCTTGGCCAACTGGTAGGCGTGGATGGTTCCGTCGTTCCTGGACCGGCCCCACAGCGTGGGCAGGTTCGTGCCCTTGGTCGGGCCGGGCGTGATCAGGTCGTAGGAGTCCCAGGCCTGGCTCTGCGACAGCAGGATGGCTGGGCCGTCGAGGGTCTTGGCGCTGGACGACATGGCGAGCCACAGCCGGCTGCCCTCGACGAAGAGCAGGGAGGAACGGGGTAGCCCGTACAGTCCCGTCCCCTTCTTGACGGCGGTGTCGCCGGTGGGCGACCCGAACGCCGCGATCTGGGTGACCCCGGCCCAGGTGTCCTTGTTGCCGTAGTCGGCGCAGGTGATCGACGTGCCGTCGGCCAGGTAGCAGTCCCTGGACTTGGACAGCGCCACCGCGCTCTGTCCGTCCAGGTGGGCGGCGATGTAGTCGTTGGCGTACAGGTACAGCTCGTCGGCGCGGGGCGCGTGTGCGATCAGGTCGTCGACGTTCTGCTCGCTGAACGAACCCCGGTGCGTGGTCTGGACGGTGCTCCAGTCGGCGGTGCCGGGGGCGGAGACGGGCTTGGCGTTCGGGGCCGCGTACGGGTCGGCGTTCGCCCCGATCATGCGCAGGGCGCCGGTGCCGTCCGGCAGCAGGACGTCGGCCTTGTTGTCGGCGTCGATGTCACCCATGATCGGTGCGGGGCCGTCGGGGTTGCTCGGGACGTAGTAGGTGTAGGCGACCGGCTGCGACATGTTGCCGGCATTGTCCTGGGTCTGCAGGTAGAGGAAGTTGGTCCCCCAGTGCCAGGGGGTGTACTCCAGCTGGAAGCTGCCGTCGCCGTTCATCTTGACGATGTTTCCGCCGTCGCTGCAGTTCCACCCGGTGGCCGCGGCCTGGACGGGGTCCGTGGTCCACCGGGCGCAGGCCAGGCCGGAGGAACGGCCGCCGGTGGTCGGAGCAGGGTCGGTTCCGGTCAGGGTGAAGACACCCTTCTGGCCGACGAGCTTCGGGTGGCCGCCGAGCGTGCCGGACTCGGGGAAGTCCGTCGAGGCGACTCGTGCGGTCGGCGGGGTCCGGTCGATGCGCAGGAAGCACATCTGGCTGTTGTCGCTGGTGAGCGTCCCGTCGGTGGTGGCGGCGAACCAGCCGTACTGGTGACCATCGATCAGCGAGCCGACGTTCACGTTCTTGCGGCCCCAACCCGATGTCCAGCCGGTCTCGTAGAGCTTCGAGGAACCGTTGTCGTCGTCGTCCCAGATCTTGAACGTGGTCCAGAGCTGCTCGTTGGTCGGCGACCAGGTGTCCACGCTCAGGTTGATGTCGGTGTTGATGCCGAGCCAGCCCGGGTTGTCCCACGGGTGAGCGGTGCCAGGAGTCTGGCACTGGTCGTAGGCCGCGTCCCGGGCGAATCCCGGGGTCGGGCTGATGACCGGGGTGCCGATGCGGGGCGTGAAGTCGTAGGTGACGACGATGTGCGGGTTGTTGGCGAACCGCTGGCGGTAGAACTTGTAGTTCTCGTTGTCGGGCGCGAACAGGAAGGTCCAGCCGCTCCAGTGCTCGCGCGCCGCCTGCGCCATCTGGCTGTAGACGTTGAACTCGATGCCGCCGGCCCCCTGCATCCAGGTCATGCCGACCTTGGAGCAGTTCGAAAGCTCAGGGCAGGGCTGTGCCTCCCAGCGAGTCCACTGGTTGATCGGGTTGTTGGTGCCCGACCCGGTCGAGTAGAGGCCCATCGGCGTGGAGGTGGAAGGGCTCGACGACTGCGCGACGGTGGCGTAGAGCGTGGCGCTCTGTACGGCCGAATCCCAGAACGCCGAGTTCAGACCGACCTGGAAGTAGGCCCGCTCGCGGCCCTCCTTCTCGCAGCGGTTGGCCGCGTCGATGTACCCGCAGTAGCCGGCTGCGGGTTTGTCCTGGCCGTACTGGGTGCCGTTGTACTCCGGGGTCCTGGGGTAGGCCTCCTGGACCTGCGCCCAGGCCTGGGCGCCGTTGTCGACGCTGGGGTTCCAACCCGGGTCGAGGTACCAGGGGCCGGTGCCCTGACCGAGCACCGAGGCGTCCGGCACCAGGTCGATGCCGCTGCCACTCACGCTGGTGGCCATCGGCGCCGTCCTGGCGTTGGCACCGGGCCCCTTGCTGCTGGACTCGACCGGTACCGGCGTGTTGTCTGCGGGGGCCGCTGTGGCGGCCTTGCCCTGGGCTTCGGTCCGGGGCGCCGCACCGGGTGTGGGTGCGGTCGCTGGGGTGGAGTCCCACATCGCCGGTGCCGGAGCGGTGAAGCGAGGCTTGCCGGACACGTCCTCGGCCGTCAGGCTGCCGACGGCATCCGCCCTGACCGTCAACCCGTCGGCGACGATGTCCAGGTGCAGGTTCTTGATCTTCGGGTTGGCCGCGGCCTGGGCGGTGCGGACGATCAGGACCTGGCGCCAGCCGCCGGCGGTGGTGGCGCTCATCTCCAGATCGACGTCGGGCAGGACGGAGCGGTAGAGCGCGCTGTTCCCGTTGATCTCCGGCTTCGGCAGGTCGAACGGGGCCTTGAGTGACAGCTTCTTGCCGTCTGCTGTCGCCATGGTGGCCAGCGGTCCGCTGCCGCCGCCGGAGAGGGTCAGGGCGGAGGGGACGGCCGTCGGCGCGAGTGTGCCGTCCGGGTTGGTCCGGAGGGTCGCGTCCACGGCACGCCAGGTGCCGTCGGCGTTCTTGACCCGCTCCGCGACCGAGGTGGAGTCGCTGGTCAGTGTGCCGTCCGGGTTGGCGGAGGTCTGGCTGCTGCCCGTGGTCAGTGCGTCGACGATGACGGGCTTCCCGGTGCTCTTCGCCTTGACCTGGGCCGCTCGTATCGCCTCGGCCTGCGTTGACCGGGGGTCGGTCGGGCCGCCCTTGGCTGGAGGCGCCGGATGGGATGGCCAGGAGGTGTCGGCGGGGCCGTGGTTGCGGTCAGGGGGAGCCGCGAACGCGATGCTCGGCACCGCCAGCAGGCCGGCACCGAGGGAGAGCGCGGCCGTGCAGGCGAGCGGCAGAAAGGCTGCGCCGAATGTCCGGCTTTTCATAGTTCGCTTGGAAGCTGAAAGGGATGGAGGTTGTGGCCTCGGCATGAAGAACCTGTCGTCTTTGGTGATGTGAGTAGAGGTCAGCCGCACGCTGCCTTCACGCCTGTTCGACTGTCAAAGCATTTTGTCGACAAGGTGTCCGAGTTGTCTGAGGTGGTGGCACATTGCTCTCCGAGTGACATGGATCACGCGGAGTAATTTTAAGATTTCCATACTGTTGATTGGTCGTGTGCCCCTAAAGTGCCGGTGGCCTGGGCTGACGTGGTCGGCCCGCTTCAAGGTTCGGCAATGTGTGGGGGAGTCAATTGTCTCGTCACTTCCGCCTGTTCAACCGCTCGAGAAGTTCGCGGCTGGCCGCGATGGCCGCCCTGGCCGTCTGCATGTCGGTGGTGACGCTCCCCTCGGTCGAGGCGGTCGCCAGCACCGCCGACCCCCCGAAGGTCTGGGTGCCGCCGAACACGCCAGTGCCGGAGACCCTCCCGGTGAAGGGCTCAAACGCCAAGGCCTCAGGCCGTACGCCCGACCCCGGAAAGAAGTGGTCGCCGCCGGCCGACTCCAGTCCACCGTCCGGCAGAGCCATCGCCACGCTCGACGGCGCGGGTGCCAAGGCGACTGCGGCGTCGGCCTCCAATGACGCGCTGGCCCCGACAGCCGCTTCCACGGGCGCGGTCCAGGCCGGCTCGCTACCTGTCTGGATCGCGCCATCCGCCGGCGCCCAACAGGCCCCCCGGAACGCCCCGTCGGCCCCGGCCGCCAAGGGCGGAGCCCCGACCCTCCAGGTCGACCTCGCCGACCAGGGCCTCGCGACGGCCGCCGGCGTGAACGGCGCCCTGGTCGCCCTCAGCGACACCGGCGAGGGCGGCGGAGCCGGGCGGGTCCAGGTCGGGATCGATGTCCAGCCCTGGGCGAAGAACGCCGGCGCTAACTGGGCCTCGCGGGCCCGGCTCGTCCAGTTGCCCGGGTGTGCCCTGACGACCCCGGGCGCCCCCGGCTGCACCTCGCGGACCCCCGTACCGTCCCACCGGGACGAGGCCACGGGCCGGTTGGTGGCCGAGGTCGACGTCCCGCAGCCGACTGCCGACGTCGCTTCCAAGTCCTTCGCCGCCGGCGCCTTCGGGAGTCCAGCAGCGAACACGTCCGCGGTGGCGCTCGCAGCCGAGGCGGCCCCCAAGGGCAGCGGCGGTGACTTCACCGCCTCGCCGATCACCCCGTCCGCCTCCTGGCAGGCGGGCGCCAACGCGGGCAACTTCACCTACGGCTACACCGTCGAGCTGCCCTCCGCACTGGCGGGCCCGGCTCCCGATGTCTCGCTCGGCTACGACTCCTCCGCCGTGGACGGCAAGACCGCTTCCACCAACGCCCAGCCGTCCTGGATCGGCGAGGGCTGGGAATGGCACCCGGGTTCCATCGTCCGCGGCTACAAGGGATGCAAGGACGCCGGGATCGACAAGTCGGGCGACCAGTGCTGGGGCGGCGACCTGCTCCAGCTCTCGCTCGCCGGCCACGCCGGCCAGTTGGTCAAGGACGACGACTCCTGTGAGTGGCATCTGCAGGGCGAGGACGGTACCAAGGTCGAGCGGCTGACCGGGCAGGCCAACGGTGCCTGGAACGGCGAAGCCTGGCGGATCACCACCGTCGACGGCACTCAGTACTACTTCGGCGCGAACCACCTGCCCGGCGGCGACGGTATTGACCAGGCCAGCAACTCGGTCTCCACCGTGCCGATCTACTGGCCAGGTGGCCAGGACCCGTGCCTGAAGGGCGGCTCACCGGCCACCAACTCCTGGTCCCAGATGGGCTGGCAGTGGTCGCTCGACTACGTCGTCGACCCGCACCAGAACCTGATCACCTACCGGTACGAGCAGGAGCAGAACTCCTACGTCCAGGGCGGCGGCCAGAACAACGGCAACGGCTCTCGGACCAAGTACCAGCGCGCGAGCTACCCGGTCTGGGTGGGCTACGGCCAGCGGCTGCCCGATCAGATCGCCGCCAAGGGCAAGGCCAACCCGGCCGCCCAGGTGTGGTTCCGCACCGCCGAGCGCTGCCTGCCGAACGGCACGACCACCTGCGACCCGTCGCAGCGGACCAAGGCCAATGCCAAGTCCTGGCCGGACACACCGATCGACCAGACCTGCGACGCGACCGGCGACTGCACCGTCTACTCGCCCACGTTCTGGACCACCAAGCGTCTCACGACGATCGACACCGAGGTCTGGACCGGCACCTCCTACCGCCCCGTCGACTCCTTCGCCCTCAAGCAGTCCTTCCAGGACCCGGGTGACGGCACCTCCCCGTCGCTGTGGCTGGACTCGGTCCAGCGCACCGGCAGCAACGACCGTACGCCGCTCACCCTTCCGGCGGTCTCGTTCCAGCCGCTGCAGATCGCCAACCGCGTCAAGGGCCAGATCGTCCGGCCGGACGGCACCTCGGCCTCGATCGAGCCGTACAACCGTCCGCGTATCCAGACGATCACCACCGAGACCGGTGGCCTGATCAACGTCGTCTACCGGACCGCCGAGTGCTCGCGCGAAGCGGGCGGGAAGATGCCGTCCTCCGAGGACGGCAACACGATGGCCTGCATGCCGGTCAAGTGGTACCTGCCCGGGCAGAGCGCGCCGGAGCCGGTGAACGACTGGTTCAACAAGATCGTCGTGCAGTCCGTGACCCAGGAGGACTCGGTCGCCGGCGGCCAGCCCGCGGTCGTCACCGACTACGTCTACGGCGGCGGCGCGGCCTGGCACCGTAACGACTCCGAGATGGCCGACCCCAAGACCCGTACCTGGGACCAGTTCCGCGGGTACGCGACGGTCACGACCCTCACCGGTAGCGGCAGCGACGTCGAGCCGCCGCGCACCAAGACGGTCGCCACGTTCCTGCGCGGCATGGACGGCGACGTCCGCGCCAACGGAACGGCGCGCCAAGTGTCCGTGACCGACGTCCACGGCGGCACCATCAAGGACGAGAACGTCCTGGTCGGCTACATCCGCGACTCCACCAACTACAACGGGGAGAACAGAGAGGTCCTCTCCACCACGGTCTCCGACCCGTGGCTGGGTCCGGTCACGGCCACCCGCAAGCAGTCCAGTGGCATGCCGCCGATCACCGCCCGGGCCGTCAACGCGGCCAAGGTGACCAACCGGGAGAAGCTGGCCAACGGCTGGCGCACGAGCGAGCGCTCCACCACGTACGACTCGACACCCGTCGCCCGCCCGTTGACCGTCAACGACAACGGCGACCTGGCCCACCCCGAGCAACTGCTCTGCACCTCCTTCACCTACGCCGGCGGCCCGAACGGCGCGGTGACGCAGCTCGCCTCGCGCACCCTGGTCCTCAAGGGCGCCTGCGGTCGGACCGCGACGAAGGACAACACCGTCGCCGACACCCGGGCGTACTTCGACGGCCTGCCCCTCGGCCAGTCCGGCGCCAAGTCCGAGCAGACCGCCACGGAGGTCCTGGAGCGTTACGACACCGCCGGCCAGCCGGTATACCGGGCCACCGGGCGGGCGAGCTTCGACGCCTACGGCCGCGTGATCAGCACCGTCGACCCGAGCCGCACCGACCCTGCTCACCCGACCGGCGCGGAGACCAAGACCGCGTACTCCCCGGCCACCGGTCAGCTGCCGACCCAGGTCACCCACACCAACCCGATGGGCTGGCAGACCGTCAGCACTTTGGACGTGGGCCGTGGTTCGCCACTCAAGATCAAGGACGAGAACGGCCGCATCAGCGAGCAGGACTTCGACTCCCTCGGCCGCGCGACCGCGGGCTGGAGCCCGGGCAACGACCGCAGTAGTTTTCCGGACCGCCCGAACCGAAGGTTCTCCTACTCGGTCAACGGCACGAACGAGCCCTCACAGGTGCTCACCCAGGCGCTGATGGGCGACCTGAAGACCTACACCTCCAGCTTCACCATCTACGACGGCCTCGGTCGCGTCCGCCAGACCCAGGCCAGTACCCCGTCGGGCGCCACCGGCCGCATGATCACCGATGCGCTGTTCGACTCGCAGGGTCGGCAGACCAAGACCAGCGCCGCCTACTACAACGACCAGGAGCAGCCCAGCGGCCAGCTCTTCCTGCCCAACGGCGGCGTGAATCCCGACAGCAAGATCCCCTCTCAGACTGTTCAGCAGTTCGACGGCGCAGGCCGGGTCACCGACTCGGTCTTCCAGTCCTACGGCGTCGAGCAGTGGCGCACCCACACCGACTTCCTGGGCGCAGACGAGGTCCGCACCACCCCGCCCGCTGGAGGCTATGCGTCCGCGACCGTCAAGGATGCCCGCGGCAACACGCTCGCGCTGCGCCAGTACAAGGCCAACACCCCGACCGGCGCGTACGACGAGACCACCTACGGTTACACGCCGGAAGGTAGGGAAGCCTGGCGCAAGGACGCGGCCGGGAACCTCTGGTCGTACGAGTACGACCAGCTGGGCCGCCCGGTGAAGTCCACCGACCCTGACTCGGGCACCGGCACCACCAGCTACGACGACGCCAAGAACCTCGTCACCGCGACGGACTCCCGGGGCAAGAGCGCCACCACCGTCACCGACCTGCTCGGCCGCACCGTCGCGGCGTACGAGGGCGCGGCGACCGACCCCGCCAAGCAGGTCGCCGCCTGGACCTACGACACCCTCGCCAAGGGCAAGCCGACCTCCTCGACCCGCTACGTCGGCGGAGCGGGCGGAGCCGCGTACAAGTCGGAGATCACCGGCTACGACACCGGCTACCGCGAGCTCGGCGCCAAGACCACCATCCCGGGAGCCGAGGGCGGCCTCGCCGGCACCTACCAGACCGACAACACCTACGACACGGCCGGCCGGCTGACCAACACCCTGATGCCAGCGGTCGCCGGCATGGGCCGGGAGAAGCTGACCTTCGTCACGGACGTGATGGGCCAGTTCGCGGCCCTGTCCAGCGCCTTCGGGTTCGCCCCGTCGACGACCTACGTGGCCGACGTCCGCTACGACCCGTACGGCCGGCCGTACCGGACCACCGTGGGCGGCGCCGGCGCGCAGGTCGTCTCCACCATGATCATTGACAACGCCACCGGCCGGGTCACCCGTTCACTGCTCGACAAGCAGAACGCCCCTCTCTCACACGTCGACGCGATCGACTACACCTACAATCCGATGGGTCAGGTCACCTCGGCCCGCAATGCGCAGGACGGCCTGGTCGCCGACCTGCAATGCTTCACCCACGACTACCTTGGCCGGCTCACCCAGGCCTGGACCGACAACGGCACCCAGACCACCCGTCCACAGCCGAGCGTCCCCGGCGTCGGCGCCTGTGCCAACACCGATGGCCCGTCCATGAACGGTGGCACGTCGAGCGTCGGCGGTCCGGCCCCGTACTGGCAGCAGTACGAGTACGACCTCATCGGCAACCGCACCAAGCTGGTCCAGAAGGACGTCAACGGTGACACCGGCAAGGATGTCACCACCACCCAGACGTTCGGTGCCGGCCCCAACACCCCGTCCTCCGACCCGAAGACGGGCGGCGGCACCGGCGGTCCGCACGCGCTGATGAAGTCCACCCGGACCGGTCCGGCTGGCGCCGGGGTGACCTCGTACACCTACGACGCCGCAGGCAACACCGCCTCGATCACCGACACCCCGGGCACCAGGAACCTGACCTGGAACGCCCAGGGCAAGCTCGACCAGATCACCGGCACCGGCCAGAGCGGCGCCACCAGTTACCTGTACGACCTGTCCGGAAACCAGCTGATACGCCGCGACCCGGGCAAGACCACGCTCAATCTGGGCGCGGACCAGCTGACCCTCGACACCAACACCGGAGCGGTCACCAACGTCCGCAGCTACGCGGCGCCCAACGGCCTCTCCATCACCCGCACCACCACCAACGGCACGTCCACGCTCGCCTACCAGGGTTCCGACCCACACGGCACCAACGGCGTGCAGTTCGACTCCTATGACCTTGCCCAGGTCCGCCGTCCCACCGACCCGTTCGGCAACGAACGCGGCACCCAGCCGGATGCGGGCGTCTGGGCCGGCGACAAGGGCTTCGTCGGCGGCACCAAGGAGAAGGCCACCGGCTTCACCCTCCTCGGTGCCCGTGAGTACGACCCCAAGACGGGCCGCTTCATCAGTCCCGACCCCATCACGGTCGCCAGCGATCCCCAGCAGTGGAACGCCTACTCGTACGCCAACAACAGCCCGATCAACAAGTCGGACGCCAACGGCCTGAGGCCCACGTGTGACACCCCGGCCGAGTGCAACGGTCTAGCCGCCGAGAAGGACGACGGCCACGGCTACTCCTACATCACCCCGGCGACCTGGTCGCCCAGCACGCTGGCCTCGCTGCCCAAGCCCACAGCGCAGGAGCAGACCGCGAAGAGTCGGATGGACGCCGCCGACAAGGTCGTGAACGAGGCCAAGCACAAGCGCGATGAGCTCGTGCACAAGGTGGTCGACCTGGTCGGCGATCTGATCGGTTTCAACGACGCTCGCGACTGCTTCACCAAGGGCGACGTGATGAGCTGCATCAACACTGCGCTCAACGTGGTGCCCTGGGGCAAGATCCTCAAAGCCGTGAAGGTCGGCATCCAAGCGCTGAAGATCTACAAGGAGATCAACAAGGCCTACGACGCCATCAGGGCAGGTGAACGCACCGCCAGGGAGGCCGAAGCCGCCTACGTCACCGCCAAAACCGCAGCAGCGGAAGCTCGAGCGGCTGAGAAGGCAGCAGCCAGTGCCGCAGAAGAAAAAGTAGCAAGAGAAACAGCAGCCGACGCGGCAGGAACAGAGAGCAAAGCCGTAGCCAAGGAAGCCGACGAAGCGCCCGTCGGTTGCCGCAACAGCTTCCCCACCGGCACCAAGGTGCTGATGGGCGACGGCAGTCTCAAGTCCATCGACGACATCCACGAGGGCGACGTCGTCATGGCGACCGACCCTCAGACCGGCGAGACCCGCCCGGAGACGGTCACCGCCACCATCCTGACCCCCGACGACAAGGACTTCACCGACCTCACCCTCACCGACGCCACCGCCCACCAGTCGAAGCTCACCTCGACCCAGCACCACCCCTACTGGAGCGAATCCCGCCAGCAGTGGGTCGACGCCGGCGAACTCACCCCCGGCGAACACCTCCGCCAGCCCGACGGCACCACCCTCACCATCCAGTCCGTCCGCAACTACCCCTACGCCGTCACCACCCACAACCTGACGGTCAACCAGCTCCACACGTACTATGTGCTGGCAGGCACCACGCCGGTCCTGGTTCACAACTGTGGTGATGTCGACTACGGTCAGGTTCTTCCCGACGGTAGGCGAACGGGAGTAACAGCAATTGTCACTCCGGCGGATCTCGGAACTGGGACTAAGGCGGGCCGCAGGATCATACCGCCAGGTTTTGTGAAAAATGTGACCGGTAATACGCGAGGTCATCTCCTGCCTCAAGCACTGGGTGGCGACGGCAAGGTCGCGTCAAATATCGTCAGGACCGCATCGAAGGTTGACAACGGTGCAATGTCTGCGTTCGGTAACTCAATCGCAGCGCATGTGGGAAAGGGTAATACCGTGCTATTTCAGGCGATACCACGGTACCTACCAGGATCCAGTGTGCCCTTCCGGGTAGACATCAGCGCTTTTGATGACAACGGATGGTCCACTGCGGCTCAGTTTTTGGTTGGGTGAGAGGTTGAAAAGATGAGCCCGTTTGAGCTCGTGCGGCTAACTGACTCCGAGAATGAGGTCAGGATTACCGTAAACTCATTGGAGGACTCCGATTTCTGGGAGGCCGAGATTGCAGTGACCAGCTTGTTCGTCAAGGGAAGTACTCTACTCATGCTTTCTCGGGCCAAGGTCGAATCCTGGCGGCAGGCACTAGAGTCCTTGCAGCTGGGGCATGACATTATCTGGATGCGTACCGATCGTGGCCCGACGGTGAGCGTCCACCTGGATGGCGAACGGGATTGCCCGGATATCGTCGTGGAGGATGAATCTATCTCCATGGTGACGGTCCGTATCCCGATCGCCCTGGAGGAGGGGTGGATCGCCGACCATCAAGCGCGCGTGAATCAGTTCATCAAACAGATCTGACGACTACGTGATGACGAAGCTCCGCCCGCGATGTTGGGCGGGGCTTCGTTGCGTCCGTGACGGTTGGACCCACGCTCCTTCTGTCCTCGGGACATGAGGCACACTTATGCCGGGTCATAAAACACCCTGGTCGCCCAGGTCCATACGTACTATGTGCTGGCTGGGACCACGCCGGTTCTCGTGCACAATTGCGGGAACGGAGAGGAGGCCTCCGAGGTCACCAAGAGCCCTGGGGGATCGACGGACCCGGGGTACCGGATTTCTTCGCCCCCGATGTGGGTGGCCAGGCACGGCCACTGGGCACGCGTGCCGTTGAGGCCCCTGGAACCTCGCGTCGAGCCAGTGAAGAGGTTGTGGAGGAGACGAAGACACGGGCGTCCACGATGCAGAGGGCCCCTGTCCAAGCTGAGAAAATGGTCAAGGCCTTTGACCACGGTGGCGCCTCCGCCGGAATCACAGAAGCAGTTATTGCAGCTGGCATTACCACTTATCGGGCATCGAAGATTGTCAAGGGGCGGCGAAATGGGCGACGTCGGTAGCGCTGCGCGACAGGTCCTGGACGAGTTCCAGCGCGATGGTTCACTCTCTCCGGAGACGGCGGCCAGGGCCCGCTGGGAGGACCGGCCGGAGAGCCTGACTCCCGCCCTGGTGCTGATGTTTGCGGTCAAGACGCTTCTGCGACTGCGTGCGGAGGAACGTGAGCCGTTTCCGGCCGATGTGCAGGCGATAGCCTCGCACGGCCTCGCTCCGAACGAGGTCGACATGATGGTCGCTGGCTTGACGGGGGACCTCCGAGCCGTCAGGGACGGACGTCGGGACGCGTTGTTCACGCTGCAGAACACCCTTGTCCTGCTGGCGGTGCTGACGGACGACGAGGACATCCGTGGCGCCGACCTCGACTTTCTCCTTGGCGCTGCGGAGGAGATGGCCGATGAGTTCCTCCAGGCCGAGAATCCGTTTCGCCCGGCCCGACGGGGAGTCGACGTCGGGCCGTGGGATGTCAGTGAGGACGGTTGGCAGGAGGACGATCTCATCGACCTCGGCGGGCTCCGAATCCCACGGGAGCCGGGGTGCAAGATCGAGCTGAAGCAGGACAAGTCGTCCCCGGATCTGTTGGAGGCCGGAGCACGGCGGAAGCTTACGTCGGTACAGCTCCAAGCGTACTGGTCGGCTCAGGGCGATGCCTGGGCCAGGGCCCGTGAGACGTTCGCGGAGAACGTGCGAGGGCTCGGCGGCGAGGCCCGTGAGTGGGCAGGGCGGGCTGGGGTGGAACTCAGGTGCGATGTCCCCGTCGTGCTCCCTTCTGGGGACAGAGGGGTGCAGACGGTTCTCGTGCTCGGCTTCGAGGGGCCCGGCTGGTTGCTGCGGGCCGTTGTGACAGGGGAAGGCGCTGATTTCGGGGGCCAGGACGACTGGGCCTACGGGTACGTCGAGCGGGTGGTCGTGGACCCGTCGTTTCGAAAGGTCCCCAACCCGCTGCTTTCGCCAGTCGGGTTCGGCTCACTCAAGCCCCCGTCGGACAGTCCGATCCTCCTGCGCATGCCCAAGTGACGGGCTGACGGTTCCGGTCCGGCGAAGCCCCCTGGCCCCGAACGTACCCGGGCCCGCCGCGCTGGGTGCGCGGCGGGCCTCGGGGGCGGAGAGGTTACTGCGGGGGTGCGGGAATCACCCGGGTGCGCAGGGTGCTGGTGATCCACTGCTGGGAGGCGCTGGTTGGCAGTCCCAGAGCTGCAACTGATTGCCGTTGACGGCGTTCCAGCCGGGCAGGCGGCGGTCCCTTCCGTGAGCTTGGCGAGGGATTCCTTGCGGGTGTTGTCGGGGGCGAGGACGTAGCCGGCAGCTTCCCAGCGGCCGTCCTTGCGCTGGTAGACGGTGCCGTCGCCGTTGGCGCGGATGCGGCGGGAGGCGCGGTGGCCGTCGCGCAGCGCGCCGAGGGTGACGGAGTTGCAGCGGGACTTGGTGGAGGAGTGGCCCTGGAAGCCGAGCACGTGCGGCCATTTCCAGAGGTATGCCGGCGAGTGATGGATAGCTTGGGGGTGAATTACTACTGAGCGGTGGACCTACGGATTTCACCTCCCGATTGAATCCGGCAACGGTTTTCGCTCTGCGGCTGACTGGTACCCGGGGCGGCATGTCGACGTATCCTCCGACATTCAGTCCCTGGAAGCACAGGGCTGCATCCTGGGCCCAGCGGCAACCGACTTCCTCGAATCGTTCCGGGGTCTGAAGATTGGACCGGCCCGTGAGGACGGTCCCAACTTCATCAACGGTGAACCGTTTTTCGTTGACGTCATGTGGGCAGGCAGCAGGCATCAGGACGAATGCGGCGATGCCGTGGTCGCCAACAGCAAGCCCGATGACCTTCCGTTTGAGCAAATGGCGGCTGATTTTGAAGGCGTATCCGCGGTGGCAGCCGGGTCTCCCGAGTTCTCGAATGCGGTTGCTGGCGGGGGAAGGCACCTGTGCATCACACCATCGCCAGCGGTGGGGCGCCAGTTGTTGGAGCAGGGCAGATCACATTCGGAAGTGGTGGCAGGGTTATACCTTCCGTCTCCCTCTGCATGGAAGGGGAGACTGCTCCAATGGTTCGGTGGGAGTCTTTTGCGGAATTCCCGAACTCTGAATATGTGAACACCTATCCGGAATTTTGATTCACTTTGTCACTCCCGTTGGTCAGTGGGGCTTACGGTCTGGATCCCGTTTCGCAATCCGAGCGCATCCCGTGCACTGCTGTGTGTGGGAGACTGCCACAAGGCTTTGCCTGGATGCGGTAGCAGAGCGACGATTGCGCTGCAATGCGAGCGAACATCAGCCCCGTCGTCCGCCCGGCGGTTTCCAGGGGTCGTTGCACACGTGGTTAGTTGATCAAGTCGCGAGCAGCTTATTGAGGCGCTCAGTTGGGGTTTCCCAGCCGAGTGCCTTGCGCGGGCCGCCGTAGAGTTCGGCAGCGACGTGGGCCAGGTTTTCCGGGCCGTGGACGGCCAGGTCCGTGGGCGTGGGGTCGAGCAACTCCTTGATGACGACGAGCTCGGCGCCTTGTTGAAGAGAAGTGTGGCGAACTCCCCTGAGGGCACGGCAAGATCGGTCGCGGCACCATCGAGTTGGTCCCGCGGTGGCGATCGCCGTGATGTGAGCTGTTGAGCCGTCCAGAGCGAGGGGTCATGGGTAATCCGGCCGGATCCGCAGCGCGGGTCCTCCATGAGTTCCGTACGCGCGGCTCCCTGTCCGTCGAGAGCGAGACCGAGGCGGACTGGGAAGATCGGCCGACTCGGGCCACGCCCGCACTGGTGCTGCTGCTCGCGACGAAAATCCTTCTCCAACTGAGGCGCGAGGCCGGCGAGGAGTTCCCGGTGGAGGCGCCCGCGCTCGCCGCGCGCGGTCTCGGCAGGGACGAGGCCGGCACGATGGCCGCGGCCCTGGTCGGGGATCTCTCTGCTGTCCGGGCCGGGCGCGGCGAGGGCCTGTTCTCCCTGCGGAACACCCTTGTCCTGCTGACGGTTCTGCTGGACGCCGGGGCTGTGCGCGAGAGCGAGGTGACCGCGCTGCTCCAGGCTGCGGAGGAGGCCGCGGACGAGTTCCTCCGTGCCGAGGATCCGTTCCGTCTGGCGGGTCGGGGCGTGGAGGTCGGCCTGTGGGACGTGAGCGAACGCGGCTGGCAGGGGACGGACCTCATCGACCTCGGAGGGCTCAGGGTTCCCCGGGAACCGGGCGTCAGGATCGAACTGAACAGGGCGCCGTCCGGTGATCTCGTGGAGGCCGTCGTCGTGAAGGGCCGCCAGACGGGGCTTCAACTCCAGGCGTATCACGCCACCCGGCCGGATGCCTGGGAAAGGGCACGTGAACGTCTGGCGGCCGGTGTCCTGGCGGCGGGGGGCGAGGCCCGCGCCTGGGCGGGCCGGGCTGGGGTGGAGCTCAGGTGCGAGGTCCCCGTGGAGAAGGGGCCGGGTGTCAGGGGAGTCTCCGTCAACCGAGTGCTCGGCTGCGATGGCCCGGGCTGGTTGCTGAGGGGGATCGTGACCGGCGAAGGAGGCGCTGCCGAGACCCGCGACGAGTGGGCGTACGAGTTCTTCGAACGGATCGTGGTGGTCCCCTCCTTCCGGCCGCCTTCCGCCGCGTTCTTGTCGCCGAGCGGATTCGTCGGCCTGCAGCCGGTCTCGGACAATCAGCCGATCCCGTTGCGTCGACCCGACTGATCCGACCGCGCGGTCGTGTCGCGCAGCGTCGTCGGGCCGTCACCCGGGTAGGACTGTGGTCGTCCTGACCAGGCGTTGCCGAGACATCGCAGGAGCCGCGAGTGGCCGCTTATCTCGACCGTGACGGAGCCGACGGGCTGAGGGTGCCGATGCAGGACGCGCCGCCGCCACCGCCCGAACTGGTGGCGCTGGCGCAGGCGTACGGGGTGGACACCCGGTACCCCGGGCCGGGGGGTGTGACCGTGGGGGCGCGCACGCTGGTCGCGGTGCTGGGGGCCCTGGGGGTGGCGGCGGGGACGCCGGAGCAGGCGCGCGAGGCGCTGGAGCGTCACCGGGCCGCGCAGCAGACCAGGTTGCTGCCGCCCTGCGTGGTGGTCCGTCAAGGGCGGCGGACGGCAGTGGACGTGCCGGCCGACGCGCGGCTGCACGTGGAGCTGGAGGACGGCGGGGTGTGGGAGCTGCCGCGCGGCCACTCGCACTGGCTGCCGCCGGACCTGCCGCTCGGGCGGCACACGCTCAGGGCGGAGAGCGGCGAGGGCAAGGCCCAGGCGGCGCTGATCGTCGCACCGGAGAAGCTGCCCCCGCTGCCCGGCTACAGCTGGGGCTTCCTCGCCCAGCTGTACTCCGTCCTGTCCGACCGCTCCTGGGGCATGGGCGACCTCGGCGACCTCGCCGAGCTGGCCCGGTGGGCGGGCGCCGGCCTCGGCGCGGGCTTCGTCCAGATCAACCCGCTGCACCAGGCGCTGTCCGCCGCCCCCGCCGCCCCCACCGACCCGTCCCCCTACCGCCCCTCCTCCCGCCGCTTCGCCGATCCGGTGCACCTGCGGGTCGAGGCCGTCCCCGAGTACGCCTATCTGACGGGTGACCAGCGCGCCGAGGCGGAGGAGCTGGGCCGCCGGGCCGCCCGGCTGCGCGACGAGGTGCTGGGGCACGACGGCCTGATCGACCGGGACGCCGTCTGGGCGCTCAAGCGCGAGGCGCTGGAACTGCTGCACGAGGTGCCGCGCGGCCCCGGCCGCCAGGCCGCGTACGAGGCCTACCAGCGCCGCGAGGGTGACTGGCTGCGCCGGAACGCACTGTGGAACGCGCTCGCCGAGGTGCACGGCGCCGACTGGCACGGCTGGCCGAAGGGGCTGCGTCACCCGGACGGCCCACAGGTGGGGCGCGCCTCCCGGGAGCTCGCCGACCGGGTCGAGTTCCACCGCTGGCTCGCCTGGCAGGTCGACCAGCAGCTCGCCGAGGCCCAGAGCGCGGCCCGGCAGGCCGGCATGCCGGTGGGCCTGATCCACGACCTGGCCGTCGGCGTCCACCCGGACGGCGCGGACGCCTGGGCGCTCCAGGACGTGCTGGCCGGCGGCATCTCCGTCGGCGCCCCGCCGGACGCCTTCAACGCCCACGGCCAGGACTGGGGCCTGCCGCCCTGGCGCCCGGACGCGCTGGCGGCGGCCGGCTACACCCCGTACGCGGAGCTGCTGCGCGCGGCGGCCCGGCACGCGGGCGCGGTCCGGATCGACCACGTGATGGGCCTGTTCCGGCTCTGGTGGGTGCCGGACGGCCACCCGCCGACCGAGGGCGCGTACGTGCGCTACGACGCCGAGGCGATGCTCGGCGTGCTGGCCCTGGAGGCGCACCGGGCCGGCACGGCGGTGATCGGCGAGGACCTGGGCACTGTGGAGCCGGGCGTCCGGGAGGAGCTGGCGGCGCGCGGGATCCTCGGCACCTCCGTGCTCTGGTTCGAGCGGGACTGGCAGGCGGCGGGGGAGATCCTCGCCCCGGACCGCTGGCGCCCGGGCTGTCTGGCCACCCTCACCACCCACGACCTGCCGAGCACCGCCGCCCGGCTCTCCGGCGAGCACGTCGAGCTGCGGCACCGGCTCGGGCTGCTGGCCCGTCCGCTGGGCGAGGAGCAGGAGGAGGCGGTGGCCGAGCTGGCGGACTGGCGGGCCGAGCTGACCGCGCGGGGGCTGCTCGCGCCGGGCGAGCCGCTGTCGATGCCGGTGCTGTACCGCTTCCTGCGCGCGACCCCGGCGGAGCTGGTCGGGGTCTGGCTGCCCGACCTGGTCGGCGATCCGCGCCCGCAGAACCTGCCCGGCACCTGGGACCAGTACCCGAACTGGCGCCTGCCGGTCGCCGACGGCGCCGGCGACCCGGTCACCCTCGACCGCCTGGCCGCAACCCCGGCCGCCCGCCTGCTCGCCCACCTGCTGGCCCCGCCCGGCGCCCACCCCGCCGTCTGACCTCGCCGTCCTACCCCGGCACCTGATCCCGGCACCTGATCCCGGCACCTGATCCCGCCGCCTGACCCCGGCACTGCGGACGGCTCCCTTCCGGAAGGCCGACCCCGACGCGCGGGGGGTCATAAGCGGCGGGTAAGTTGGAAACGTGGACAAGAGGAACGCTTTGCGAGCCGGCGCGGTCTCCGCAACGGTCACGCTGATGATGCTGCTGTCGTCGCCCGCCATGGCCCTCACCAGGGACGACGGCGACGACCCGGGTCCTGGCCTGAGCGTCGGCCAGACCATCGGCCTGTACGTGCTGATCCCGATCGCCGCCTTCGTGATCATCGCCGCCCTCGCGGGCCTGCCGTACGGCAAGGGCAAGGGCAAGAAGAAGTAACCACCGCGTCCACCAGGACCTGCACGACCCCGAAGGGGCACCGGAGATCTCCGGTGCCCCTTCAGGCGTTCCAGCACCTTGACGGCGCCCGTCGGCGCCCCGTCGGCGCCCCAACGGAGCCCCGTCGGCGCCCCAACGGAGCCCCGTCGGCGCCCCAACGGAGCCCCGTCGGCGCCCGACGAGACCCCGACCGGGGCCCCGACGGGCGCCTCAGCAGGTCAGCGGCCGGCGCCCGCCGCCCGGTCGACCGCCTGGGCCTTGAGCGCGCGCTCGATCCCGGCCCGGGCCTCGACGACCTGGCGCCGCAGCGCCGGTGCCGGCTCGGCCTCGGTCAGCCACGCGTCGGTCGCGTCCACGGTGGCCTGCGTGACCTGCAGCGCCGGGTACAGCCCGCCGATGATCTGCTGCGAGATCTCGTGGCTGCGGGTCTCCCAGACCTCCTTGACGGCGGCGAAGTACTTGGCCGCGTACGGCGCGAGCAGCTCGCGCTGGTCGGACTGCTGGAAGCCCGCGATGGTCGCTTCCTGGACGTAGTTGGTGAGGGTGTCCGACTCGACGACGGCGGTCCAGGCCTCGGCCTTGGCCTCGGCGGTGGGCCGGGCGGCGCGGCAGGTGGCGGCGTGCTCCTGGCCGGCCGCGGTGTTGTCGCGGGCCAGCTCGGCCGTCACGGCGGCCTCGTCGGCGCGCCCGGTGGCGCAGAGCCGGGTGAGCAGGGTCCAGCGCAGCTCGGTGTCGACGGCGAGGCCCTTGATCTCGGCGGTGCCGTCGAGCAGGTCGGCGAGCAGGCCGAGCTGCCCGTCGGTGCGGGCGACGGAGGCGAGGGTGCGGGCCCAGGAGAGCTGGTGGTCGCTGCCGGGCTCGGAGGAGCGCAGGTGCTCCTCGGCGGCGTCGGCCCACTGGGCGAGGCCCTGCTCGCGCCAGTCGGGGTCGGTGTAGGCGTCGAGGGCGAGCCGGACCTGGCGCTGCACGGACTGCACGACGCCGATGTCGCTCTCCCGCCCGATGCCGGAGAGGGCGAGCGCCAGGTAGTCGCGGGCGGCGAGTTCGCCGTCGCGGGTCATGTCCCAGGCGGAGGCCCAGCACAGGGCGCGCGGCAGCGACTCGGTGAAGCCGCCGAGGTGCTCGGTGACGACGGCCATCGAGTCCTCGTCGAGCCGGATCTTGGCGTACGAGAGGTCGTCGTCGTTGAGCAGCACGACGGCCGGGCGGTGCCGGCCGACGAGCTCGGGCACCTCGGTGCGCGGGCCGTCGACGTCGAGCTCGATCCGGTCGGTGCGCACCAGCGCGCCGTCGGCGAGCTCGTACAGGCCGATGGCGATGCGGTGCGGGCGCAGCACGGCCTCGCCCTTGGCGCCGGCGGGCAGCGCGGGGGCCTCCTGGAGGACGGCGAAGGACTCGATCTCGCCGTCGGTGTTCAGGGTGATGGCGGGCCGCAGCACGTTGATGCCGGCGGTCTCCAGCCAGGCCTGGGACCAGGTCCGCAGGTCGCGGCCGCTGGCCTCCTCCAGGGCCCCGAGCAGGTCGGCGAGCCGGGTGTTGCCCCAGGCGTGGCGCTTGAAGTAGGTCTGCACGCCCTGGAAGAAGGCGTCCTGGCCGACGTACGCCACCAGCTGCTTGAGCACCGAGGCGCCCTTGGCGTAGGTGATGCCGTCGAAGTTGACCTGGACGTCCTCCAGGTCGTTGATGTCCGCCATGATGGGGTGGGTGGAGGGCAGTTGGTCCTGCCGGTAGGCCCAGGTCTTCATCTGGTTGGCGAACGTGGTCCAGGAGTTCGGCCACTTGGAGCCGGGGGCCTCGGCCTGGCAGACGGCCTCGGCGAAGGTGGCGAAGGACTCGTTGAGCCAGAGGTCGTTCCACCACTCCATGGTGACGAGGTCGCCGAACCACATGTGGGCGAGCTCGTGCAGGATCGTCGCCGCGCGGGCCTCGTAGGCGGCGTCGGTGACCTTGGAGCGGAACACGTACTGGTCGCGCAGGGTGACGGCGCCCGCGTTCTCCATCGCGCCGGCGTTGAACTCCGGGACGAACAGCTGGTCGTACTTGGCGAACGGGTAGGGGAAGTCGAACTTCTCCTGGAAGTAGTCGAAGCCCTGCTTGGTGACGGCGAAGATGTCCTCGGCGTCCAGGAACTCGCGCAGCGAGGGGCGGCAGTAGACGCCCAGCGGCACCTTCTGGTCGCCGTTCTCGTAGGTGTCGAAGACCCCGACGTACGGGCCGGCGACGAGCGCGGTGATGTAGGTGGAGATCCGGCCGGTGGGCTCGAACGTCCAGACCTGCGCGGCGCCCTCGCCGACCGGGGTCGGGGTGGGCGAGTTGGAGACCACGACCCAGCCGGTGGGGGCGGTCACGGTGAACGCGAACGCGGCCTTCAGGTCGGGCTGTTCGAAGGAGGCGAAGACGCGGCGGGCGTCCGGCACCTCGAACTGGGTGTACAGGTAGGTCTCGCCGTCGACCGGGTCGACGAACCGGTGCAGGCCCTCACCGGTGTTGGTGTAGGCGCAGTTGGCGACGACGCGCAGCTCGTTCTCGGCGGCCAGGTTCGGCAGCGGGATCCGGCTGTCGGCGAAGCTCTCCGGGTCGAGCGGCGCGCCGTTGAGGGTGATCTCCTCGACGCTCGGCGCGACGAGGTCGATGAACGTGTCCGCGCCGGGGGTCGTGGCCGTGAACCGGACCACGGTGGTGGACCGGAAGGTGCCTCCTTCGCGGGCCGAACTCAGGTCGAGCTCGATGTCGTACGCGTCCACGTGGAGGAGGTCGGCCCGGGTGCGGGCCTCCTCGCGGGTCAGGTTGGTGCCGGGCACTCGCTGCACTCCTTCGTCAGGCTGATGGGGCGAATCCTCCCATGACCCAACGGACGGGCTCCCGGAATAATCACAGGCGGGGCGGGTCCGGACAGATCGCCCGTTCCCGCCCCGCCAGGACGGGCCCCGAGGGCCCGCGTTCGAGGAGCGCTCAGCCCCCCGCCGTCACTTCTTCCACTTGGTCAGCGGCGCGTCGGAGCTGCCGCGGCGGAAGGCGTACACCGCGCTGCCGTCGTTGGAGAGGACGTACTCGGACATGCTCATCCCGATGTCCAGGCCGTTGGGCATGGCCATGGTGCCGAGGTCGGTCATCGAGCCGTCGGCCGGCGAGAGCGTCACCAGCCGGGCGGGCTTGTTGTAGCCCTGGCTGACGATGGCGCGGACCTTGCCGTCCTTGTCGGTGCCGGACACCAGCCGGATGTCCTGGCTGGACGTGGCGCTGGCGGCGGACCAGATCCGCTTGCCGGTGGTCAGGTCGTACGCGTTGACGGCCGACTTGGCGCCGGTGATCTGGGCGTACAGGGTGGTGCCGCTGACCACGTTCTGGGTGTAGGCGTCGGACTGGCCGGACAGCCGCAGGCTGTCCGCGCCGGGCTCCTTGACCGACATCTGGTTGCCGGGCTTGTTGCTCTTGTCGAACGGCAGGATGTAGTCGCCGTTGGGGCCGCTGCTCATCAGCAGCACCAGCGGCTGGTCCTGGACGACCTTGTCGATCCGCTCGATGCTGCCGGTGAGGGTGATCGGCGTGCTGGCGGCCTTGCCGCTGTCGGCGTCCACGACGACCAGCTGCGACTTCGGGCCGGAGCCGCCGTAGCAGCGGTCGCTGACCGCGATCTGGCTGCCGGCCGCGCGGCCGTAGAGGCTGCAGTCCTTGTCGCGCGGCTGGAACTGCCAGGCCGCCGAGCCGTTGTCGATGTTCAGGCCGCCGACCACGTTGCCGCCGATGGCGACCACCTTGTCGGTGACGCTGAGCGTCGGCGAGGACATCCGGTCGGTGGAGACCTTGACGCTCCAGAGCAGCTTGCCCTGGCTGACGTCGACGGCGCCGATGGTGGAGCAGTCGCTGTCACCGGTGTTGAAGGAGACGGCGGCGATGTTCTTCGAGTTGGTCGAGTAGGAGGCGGTGCACACCTCCTTGCTGCCGGCCGGGACCGGGATGTTCCAGGCCTCCTTGCCGTCGGAGGTGTTGTACGCCCGGATGCCGGTGCTGTCGGCGCGCACCGCGACCTTGTCGCTGCCCCAGATGCCGAGCAGCTGCGAGCCGCTGTCCCCGGTGGCGGCCTTGGGGGCGTTCCAGGCGATGTTGTACCCGGCCCCGCCGGTGTTGCCGCCGGTGCTGCTGCCGGTGGTGCCGTCGGCGGTCGGGGCGTTGGTGACGGTACCTCCGGAGGTGGTGGTGCCACCGGACGTGGCGTTCGGCGTGGGGTCGGGGTCGTTGCCCTTGAGGAGCACGACCAGCCCGGCGACGATGGCGATCGCCAGGACGCCGCCGATGATCCCGCCCCACAGCATCACGGGGTTGCGCTGCTTGGGCGCGGGGGGCACCGGCGCGCCCGGGTAGTACCCGGGCTGCTGCTGCGGGTATCCGTAGCCGGCGCCGTAGGCCTGCCCGCCGTCCGGCGCGCCGTAGGCGCCACCGGGCATCGGGTCGTACGGGCCGACCGGCGCACCGGCCGGCGGCGGCGGAGCCTGGCTGGGGAAGGCGGCCGCGGTCGGCGCGTACGGCTGGTAGCCGGCACCGGCACCGGCACCGGCGGCGGGCGGCTGCGCGGGCGGAGCCGGCGGCTGGGCCGGCGGCGGCCCGGCGGGCGAGGCCGGGCGCGGGATCGCCGCGCCGTCGAGCTGTGTCATCTGGTCCGCCACGGCGGCCGGGTCCACGCCGCCGGGCGGGCGCCCGAACGAGACGCCCCGATTGTCCTGCGGGCTGCTGCCCGACGCTTCGCCTGCCCCCGGCGTAGGGTGATCCCCTGCCATCTGATTCCCCGTCATTCCTGGAAGCGTCCCCCTGCCGATACCGCCCCGCGGTCCGGGGGGACGCGTGAGATAGGGCACCATGCTAGTGGCGAGTGTTTTTCGGTCGAACCCAGGACTCCGCAGGCCCGTTTCCGTCCGTTCCCCCGCCGCTTCCGGGCCCGCCGCCACCGGCCCCCGTCGTACCGCCCAGGTCCGATCCGCGCCGATCCACGGCACAGGCCCTACCCTTCAGGAGTTGAAGGGGACGTCCGGCGGAGGGGTCCCCGCCCTGGGAGGGTGGATCATGTCGACGGACACACCGGGCTCGCAGTCGTCCTTGCACCGGGCGAACCTGGAGCGGGTGCTGCGCGCGGTGCGGACGGCCGGTTCGCTGACCCAGGCCGAGATCGCCCGCGGCACCGGCCTGTCCGCGGCCACCGTCTCCAACATCGTGCGGGAGTTGAAGGAGAGCGGCACCGTCGTGGTCGCCGACACCTCCTCCGGCGGCCGGCGGGCGCGCAGCGTCTCGCTCAGCGGGGACGCGGGCATCGTGGTGGGCATCGACTTCGGCCACACCCACCTGCGGGTCGCGGTCGGCAACCTCGCGCACCGGGTGCTCGCCGAGGAGAGCGCCCCGATCGACGTGGACGTCTCCGCCGCGCAGGGCTTCGACCGGGCCGAGGCGATGGTGGAACGGCTGCTCCGGCAGGCCGGGTTCCGCCCGGAGAAGGTGATCGGCGTCGGCCTCGGCGTGCCCGGCCCGATCGACGTGGAGACCGGCGCGCTGGGCTCCACCGCGATCCTGCCCGGCTGGACGGGCATCGCCCCGGGCCGGGAGCTGGCCGAGCGGCTCGGCATGCCGGTGCACGTGGACAACGACGCAAACCTGGGCGCGCTCGGCGAACTGGTCTGGGGGGCCGGGCGGGGGCTGAGCGACCTCGCGTACATCAAGGTCGCCAGCGGGGTCGGCGCCGGACTGGTGGTCAACGGCCAGATCTACCGCGGGCCGGGCGGCACCGCCGGTGAGATCGGGCACATCACCCTGGACGAGGCCGGGCCGGTCTGCCGCTGCGGCAACCGCGGCTGCCTGGAGACCTTCGTGGGCTCCCGCTACCTGCTCTCCCTGCTGACCCCGACCCTCGGGCCGGACCTCACCCTGCCCCGGGTGGTCGAGCTGGCCCATCAGGGTGACCTCGGCTGCCGCCGGGTGATCGCCGACGCCGGCCGGCAGATCGGCACCGGCGTCGCCACCCTGTGCAACCTGCTCAACCCGCGCCGGGTGATCCTCGGCGGCGACCTCGCCGAGGCCGGTGAGCTGGTGCTCTCCCCGATCCGCGACTCGGTGGCCCGTTACGCCATCCCGAGCGCCGCCCGCCAGCTCTCGGTGGTCCCCGGCACGCTGGGCGGCCGGGCCGAGGTGCTCGGCGCGCTGGCGCTGGTGATGAGCGAGATGGGGGAGTCCGGGGCGCTGGGGCGCGGCTGAGCCGCCGCGGCCCGGATCGCGCCCGAACATTCATTCGTCAATCCAGGGTGACGCGCGACCCCCGGGCCGACCTCCGGGAATGGCGGTAACGGGTCGGTGGCACCGGCCGCGCCGCTCGGTGTCCGGCAAGCGGACATTAGACTCGACCGGTCGGCACCGGCCGCGACCGTCGGCCCGCCGCCAGACCGGGCAGCGACGCCCGTCGGACCGCCCGCGGTCCGCGAACACTGAACGAGGAGGAACGGGTGGCCCTGCTGACCCGCATTCGGGGACCGCGTGATCTCGACCGGCTCACGCCGGGACAGCTGGCCGCACTGGCCCAGGAGATCCGGACCTTCCTGGTGACCGAGGTCGCCAAGACGGGCGGCCACCTCGGCCCCAACCTCGGCGTGGTGGAGCTCACCATCGCGCTGCACCGGGTCTTCGACTCGCCGCGCGACCGCATCCTCTTCGACACCGGCCACCAGAGCTACGTCCACAAGCTGCTCACCGGCCGCCAGGACTTCTCGATGCTGCGGATGAAGGGCGGCCTGTCCGGCTACCCGTCCCGCGCCGAGTCCGAGCACGACGTGATCGAGAACTCGCACGCCTCCACCGTGCTCTCCTACGCCGACGGCCTGGCCAAGGCCAACAAGATCCTCGGCAAGCCGGATCCGGTCGTCGCGGTCATCGGCGACGGCGCGCTCACCGGCGGCATGGCCTGGGAGGCGCTCAACAACATCGCCGACGCCAAGGACCGCCCGCTGGTCATCGTCGTCAACGACAACGAGCGCTCCTACTCGCCGACCATCGGCGGCCTGGCCAACCACCTCGCCACCCTGCGCACCACCCAGGGCTACGAGCGCTTCCTCTCCTGGGGCAAGGACGCGCTGCAGCGCACCCCGGTGGTCGGCCAGCAGCTGTTCGAGACGCTGCACGGCGCCAAGAAGGGCCTCAAGGACTTCATCGCCCCGCAGGGCATGTTCGAGGACCTCGGCATCAAGTACATCGGCCCGATCGACGGCCACGACCTGACCGCCCTGGAGTCCGCGCTGACCAAGGCGCGCGGCTTCGGCGGCCCGGTGATCGTGCACTGCCTCACCGAGAAGGGCCGCGGCTACCACGCCGCGGAGAACAACGACGAGGACCGCTTCCACGCGGTCGGCAAGATCCACCCGGAGACCGGCCTGCCGATCCAGAACGCCGGCGGCCGAAGCTGGACCTCGGTCTTCGCCGAGGAGATGGTCGCGCTCGGCCACGAGCGGGACGACATCGTCGGCATCACCGCCGCCATGCTCCACCCGGTCGGCCTCGCGCCCTTCGCCGAGGCCTTCCCGGACCGCATCTTCGACGTCGGCATCGCCGAGCAGCACGCCGTCACCAGCGCCGCCGGCCTGGCCACCAACGGGCTGCACCCGGTCTTCGCGGTCTACGCGACCTTCCTGAACCGGGCCTTCGACCAGGTCCTGATGGACGTCGCCCTGCACAAGCTGGGCGTCACCTTCGTGCTCGACCGGGCCGGCGTCACCGGCGACGACGGCGCCTCGCACAACGGCATGTGGGACATGTCGATGCTGCAGATCGTCCCGACCCTGCGGCTGGCCGCCCCGCGCGACGCCGACCAGGTCCGCGCCCAGCTGCGCGAGGCCGTCGAGGTCAAGGACGCCCCGACCGTGGTCCGCTACTCCAAGGGCACCGTCGGCCCGGCCGTCCCGGCGGTCGGCCGGATCGGCGGCATGGACGTGCTGCGCGCCGCCGAGGAGCCGGGCGGCACGCACCGCGCGGACGTGCTGGTCGTCTCGGTCGGCGCGATGGCCGCCACCAGCCTGGAGGTCGCGGACCTGCTGGCCGCCCAGGGCATCACCGCCACCGTGGTGGACCCGCGCTGGGTCAAGCCGGTGGACGCCGCCCTGCCGGGCCTGGCGGCCGAGCACCGGGTGGTCGTCACGATCGAGGACAACGGCCGGGTGGGCGGTGTCGGCGCCGCGGTGGCGCAGGCGCTGCGCGACGCGGACGTGGATCTGCCGGTGCGCGACTTCGGGATTCCGCAGGAGTTCCTGGACCACGCGAGCCGGAACGAGATCCTGGCCGAGATCGGCCTGAACGCCCCGGACATCGCCCGAAAGGTGACGGCCCTGGTCGCCAGCCTGGACGCGGCTCGGGTCGAGGCCTGAGAACGGGCCCGGAACGCGTTCCACCGACGACTGTTCGTCGTAACCCTGTAACAGTTCGTCACGAAACAAGCTGACAATCGCACCGAAAGGCGGGACCGGCGCCGCCCGCGCCGATCCCGCCCGGTAGGTTGTCATCCGTGCCCACCCCCACCCGCTTCCGCCTCGCCGGACTGGCCGAGCGCCTGCCCGAGCGCGTCCGTACCCATGTGCAGACCGGGTACTGGACGAGGCTGGTGCCGGTGCTCGCGCTGGTCGCACTGCTCACCCACATCCCGTCCTTCGCCCGGCCCGTCTGGAGCCCCGACGAGGGGTTCCTGGCCACCCAGGCCCGGATGCTGGCCGACGGCGGAGTGCTGTACGACACCGTGGTGGACCGCAAGCCGCCGTTGCTCCCCTGGCTCTACCAGGCCTGCTTCACGATCTTCGGCTCCGCCTCGCTGTGGCCGCTGCGCACCCTGGCGGTGGGCGCCCACCTGGTCACCGCGATCCTGCTGGCGTCCATCGCCCGCGGCCGCTGGGGCAACCGGGCCGGGGCCGGCGCGGGACTGCTCTACCTGCTGGTCTCCATCGGGCTCTCCCCGGAGGACACCCAGGCGGCGACCTTCGAGGTCTTCATGCTGCCCGCCATGGTGGCCGCGTTCCGGTACGCCGAGCGCCGCCGCTGGCTGGCCGCGGGCATCGCGGTGGCGCTCTGCTCGCTGACCAAGCAGACCGGCGGCGCGGTGCTGCTACCGGTGCTCTGGATGCTGTTCCAGGACGCCCGCCGGCGCGGGGTGCGCTGGCCGCCCGCCCTGTTCAAGATCGGCTTCGGCTTCATCCTGCCGATAGCGCTGGTCGCGGTCATCCTGACCAAGCCCAAGGGCTTCCTGTTCTGGGTGGTCACCGGCAGCGGGGACTACGCCTCCTTCGGCGGTGCCTGGCTCCAGATGATCGGCCGCGCGCTCGGCAACTCGGCCATCCTGGTCGCGGCCGGGCTGGGCTTCCTGCTCCCGGTCGGGCGCCGGCTCTGGCTCAAGCACCGCCACCGGCCGCTGCCCGTCGCCGGGGAGGAGCACGGCTCCACCGGGGACCTATGGGTCTGGCTGGCGTCCTCGGTCGTCGCGGTCAGCGTGGGCTTCCACTTCTTCGGCCACTACTACCTGCAGCTGATCCCCCCGCTGGTGCTGCTGGGCACCGGGGCGGTGGCCACCTCGGCGGTCCGCTGGAAGCCCGTCCTGGTGTACACCACGGTCGCCTCGACGGTCTTCTGGGCGCTGGCCCTGGCCTGGCCGGGGGAGCGGCTCAACCGCACCACCGAGGTCGCCACCGCGGTCGCCGCCCAGACCACCCCCAAGGACACCGTCCTGGTCTGGGGCATGCACCCCGAGCTGTACTGGCTGGCCGACCGCAAGCCCGCCACCCGCTACCTGACCGCCGGCTTCCTGACCAACTACAGCGGCGGCAAGGACGGCAACGCCAACGTGGGCGAGCAGTTCAGCGTCAGCAACGCCTGGCAGACCTTCGACAAGGAGCTCGCCGACAACCTGCCCGAGGTCGTGGTGGACGACTCCGGCATCGCCCCGTACCAGCCGGTGCTGGTCCCGCGGATCGAGAACCTGCTGGACACCCACTACGAGATGGTCGGCGTCTTCGCCGACACCGTGGTCTACCGCCTCAAGAAGAGCTGACCACCCCCCCCGCACACGCCGGAGCCCCGGTGACCGTCCAGGTCACCGGGGCTCCGGCACGCGGTGGCGCTGCGCGTTACGCGGGCACCGAGGCCACGCCGGGGGCGAGGAAGCGCTTGCCGTTCACCCGCTCCGAGACGCCCTCACGGTCCAGGTACGGGGTGATCCCGCCCAGGTGGAAGGGCCAGCCGGCGCCGGTGATCATGCAGAGGTCGATGTCCTGCGCCTCGGCGACGACACCCTCCTCCAGCATCAGGCCGATCTCCTGGGCCACGGCCTCCAGGGAGCGGTTCAGGACCTGCTCCTCGGTCAGCACGGTGTCGCCGAAGGACAGCAGCTCCAGCACCTCGGGGTCGAGGACCTGCTTGCCGTCCACCCAGGTGTAGAAGCCGCGCTTGCCGGCCTTGACCACCTTGCCGAGGTTCTCGGAGACGGCGAACCGCTCCGGGAACGCGCCGTGCAGGGTCTCCGAGACGTGCAGCGCGATGGCCGGGCCGACCAGCTCCAGCAGCACGATCGGGGACATCGGCAGGCCGAGCGGCTCGACGCCCTTCTCGACGGTGGCGATCGGGGTGCCCTCGTCGATGATGGTCTGGATCTCGCCCATGAAGCGGGTCAGGATCCGGTTGACCACGAACGCCGGGGCGTCCTTGACCAGCACCGAGGTCTTCTTCAGCTTCTTCGAGACGCCGAAGGCGGTGGCCAGCGAGGCGTCGTCGGTCTGCTCGCCGCGGACGATCTCCAGCAGCGGCAGGATCGCGACCGGGTTGAAGAAGTGGAAGCCGACGACCCGCTCGGGGTGCTTCAGCTTCGAGGCCATCTCGGTGACCGACAGCGAGGAGGTGTTGGTCGCCAGCACGCAGGTCGGCGAGACCACGTTCTCCAGGTCCGCGAAGACGGTCTGCTTGACGCCCATCTCCTCGAACACGGCCTCGATCACGAAGTCCGCGTCGCCGAAGGCGGCGGCCTTGTCGAGCGAGCCGCTGACCAGGCCCTTGAGACGGTTGGCCTTGTCCTGGCCGATCCGGCCCTTGCCGAGCAGCTTGTCGATCTCGGCGTGGACGTAGCCGACGCCCTTGTCGACGCGCTCCTGGTCGATGTCGGTGAGGACCACCGGCACCTCCAGACGGCGGGCGAACAGCAGCGCCAGCTGCGAGGCCATCAGACCGGCGCCGACGACGCCGACCTTGTTGACCTGGCGGGCCAGCGACTTGTCCGGCGCGCCGACCGGGCGCTTGGCCCGGCGCTGCACCAGGTTGAAGGCGTAGATGCCGCTGCGCAGCTCGCCGCTCATGATGAGGTCGGCCAGGGCGGCGTCCTCGGCGTCGAAGCCGGCCTGGAGGTCGGAGTCCTTGACCTGCTGGATGATGTCCAGCGCCTTGTAGGCGGCCGGCGCGGCGCCGTGCACCTTGGCGTCGGCGACCAGGCGGCCCCAGGCGACGGCGTCGTCCCAGGCCTTGCCGCGGTCGATCTCCTCGCGCTCGACGACGACGTCGCCCTTGAGGACCTTGGCGGCCCACAGCAGCGACTGCTCCAGGAAGTCGGCCGGCTCGAAGATCGCGTCGGCGATCCCCAGCTCGAACACGTCCTTGCCCTTGAGCTGCTTGTTCTGGTTCATCGAGTTCTCGATGATGACCTTGATCGCCTTCGAGGGGCCGATCAGGTTCGGCAGCAGGGTGCAGCCGCCCCAGCCGGGGACGAGGCCCAGGAAGACCTCCGGCAGCGAGAACGCCGGGACGCCCGCGCTGACCGTGCGGTAGGTGGCGTGCAGGCCGACCTCGACGCCGCCGCCCATCGCCGCGCCGTTGTAGAAGGCGAAGGAGGGGACGGGCAGCGCGGCGATCCGCTTGAAGACCTCGTGGCCGCCCTTGCCGATGGCCAGCGCGTCCGCGTGCTCCTTGAGCAGCTCGACGCCCTTGAGGTCGGCGCCGACCGCGAAGATGAACGGCTTGCCGGTGACGGCGACGGCGACGACCTTGCCCTCGGCGGCCTCGGCCTCGACCTGGTCCAGCGCGGCGGACAGCTTCAGCAGCGAGCCCGGGCCGAAGGTGGTCGGCTTGGTGTGGTCGAAGCCGTTGTCCAGGGTGATCAGGGCCAGCTTGCCGGCCTGCAGCGGCAGGTCCAGGTGGCGCACGTGCGCGGTCGTGACGACCTCGCCCGGGAACAGCTCGGCGCCGTGCTGCAGCAGCTCAGTGGTGCTCGTCATGTTCACTTACCACCCTCGAGCTCGGACGACTTTTCCGCTCCGCTCCAGTGCGGGTTCTCCCAGATGACGGTCCCGCCCATGCCGAACCCGATACACATCGTGGTGAGGCCGTAGCGGACGTCCGGGCGCTGCTCGAAGCGGCGGGCCAGCTGGTTCATCAGGCGCACGCCGGAGGAGGCCAGCGGGTGGCCGAAGGCGATCGCACCGCCGTACGGGTTGACCCGCTCGTCGTCGTCCGCGATGCCGTAGTGGTCCAGGAAGGACAGCACCTGGACGGCGAAGGCCTCGTTGACCTCGAAGGCCTGGATGTCGTCGATGGTCAGACCGGCCTTGGCCAGCGCCTTCTCGGTGGCCGGCACCGGGCCGATGCCCATGACCTCGGGCTCCACGCCCGCGAAGGCGTAGGAGACCAGGCGCATCTTGACCGGGAGGCCGAGCTCCTCGGCGACGTCCTCGGCGGCCAGCAGCGAGGCGGTGGCGCCGTCGTTGAGGCCGGCCGAGTTGCCCGCGGTGATGTTGCCGTGCGGGCGGAAGGGGGTCTTCAGGCCGGCCAGGCTCTCCATCGTGGTGCCCGGGCGCATCGGCTCGTCCACGGTGGCCAGGCCCCAGCCGGTCTCGCCGACCTCGGGGTTGGTGTTGCGGATCGAGATCGGCACCAGGTCGGGCTGGATGTCGCCGTTGGCGTACGCCTTGGCGGCCTTCTCCTGCGAGCGCACGGCGTAGGCGTCGCAGCGCTCCTTGGTCAGGTGCGGGAACCGGTCGTGCAGGTTCTCCGCGGTCATGCCCATGAACAGGGCGGACTCGTCGACCAGCTTCTCGGAGACGAAGCGCGGGTTCGGGTCGACGCCCTCGCCCATCGGGTGGCGGCCCATGTGCTCGACGCCGCCGGCCACGACCACGTCGTACGCGCCGAAGGCGATGCCGCCGGCGGTGGCGGTCACGGCCGTGAGCGCACCGGCGCACATGCGGTCGATCGAGTAGCCGGGGACGGACTTGGGCAGGCCGGACAGCAGGGCGGCGGTGCGCCCGATGGTCAGACCCTGGTCGCCGATCTGCGTGGTGGCCGCGATGGCGACCTCGTCGATGCGCTCGACGGGCAGGTTCGGGTTACGGCGCACGAGCTCCCGGATGCACTTGACGACCAGGTCGTCGGCGCGCGTCTCGTGGTAGATGCCCTTCGGGCCGGCCTTGCCGAACGGGGTGCGGACGCCATCGACGAAGACGACGTCCCTCGCGGTACGAGGCACGGGGGCTCTCCTCCCAGGGACCAACATTTGAGGTGGGCAGGCTGCCGCCGGTGAAGACCCGAGCGGCGCCGCTCCACCGCCATGCTACCGGTCGGTAACCAACCTGCCCAGGCCTCACGGAGGGTTCACCCCGTGTGTCCCGCGACACGTCCGACCGGCGGGGTTCGAAAGACGGACCCCGGATACGCCGAAGGGGGCGCCGTCACAAGGAC
>NZ_JBHXTQ010000084.1:0-39065 GCF_042677305.1 Kitasatospora sp. NPDC127121
AAAACCACACCCGGGGCCACGCGCCCCCTATAATCAATCCCGTTTCCTTAGCGGCCGTACCCCGGGTCCCCGGCGCCCCCCCCCCCCGCCGCCGCGCCGGGCTTTGCGAATACCTGCGCGCCCGGCGGCGTTCCCGGACGGTCTCAGATGCCCTCCTGCCGGTGCGCCCCCGCCCGGGCGGCCGCCTCGGCGGCGGCCGCGGCGCGGTCGGCGGCGGCCTCGTCGAGCGGCTCGGCGGTGGTGAGCATCCGGTAGTAGAGCGGCGCGGAGACGGCCCGGACCACCTCGAACGCGTCGGTGTCCGGCGGGAGTTCGCCGCGGTCGACGGCCTCGGTGACGCACGGTGCCCACTCCTCGACCCGGCGCAGGTAGAAGTGTCGCAGCGCCTCGGCGGCGCCCGGGTCGCAGGTGGCGGCCACGATCACCGCGCGGAACAGCGCCCCCTGCCGGGGGTCGCCCAGCGTGCGCTGGACCAGCCGGGCGTTGGCCCGCAGGTCCTCGGCGAGGGAGCCGCTGCGGGTGCGCGGCAGTGACTGCTCGGCCATGTCCGCGAGCAGGTCGGCGACCAGCGCGCTGGTGGTGCCCCAGCGCCGGTAGACGGTGGTCCGGCCGACCTCGGCCCGCTGGGCGACGTCGCCGAGGTCGAGCCCGCCGAAGCCGTGCTCGACCAGGGCGTCCTCGGCGGCCCGCAGGACGGCGGCGCGGACCCGGGCGGTGCGGCCGCCGGGGCGCCGCGTTCCGGGCGTGGGGGTCTCCGGGGCGTCCGGGGCGTCCGGGGTCTCTGGAACGTCCGGGGCGTCCGGCGCGGAGGGCTCGGCAGTCATTAACGGGATTCCTGTTCCATTAGGTCGATGCGCCCTGCTAGGGTCGAGCCATCCTAACGGAATGGGAGTCCCGTTAAGGGCTCTGAGGGGAGAACTGCCATGGAAGCCAGCACGACAACCAGCACGACAACCGCCATGGAATACCGCCGGCTCGGCTCGTCCGGCCTCAAGGTCCCCGCGCTCAGCCTCGGCACCGGCACCTTCGGCGGCCGTGGACCGCTGTTCGGCGCCTGGGGCACCACCGACGTCCAGGAGGCCCGCCGCCTGCTCGACATCGCCATCGACGCCGGAGTCACCCTCTTCGACACCGCCGACGTCTACTCCGACGGCGCCTCCGAAGAGGTCCTCGGCCAGGCCATCCGCGGCCGCCGCGACCAGGTGCTCGTCTCCACCAAGGCCGGCCTGCCGACCGGCGACGGCCCGCAGGACGCCGGCACCTCCCGGGCCCGCCTCACCAGGGCCGTGGACGACGCGCTGCGCCGCCTCGACACCGACTACCTCGACCTCTTCCAGCTGCACGCCTACGACGCCGGCACCCCGATCGAGGAGGTGCTGTCCACCCTCGACGACCTCGTCCGGGCCGGCAAGATCCGCTACACCGGCGTCTCCAACTTCTCCGGCTGGCAGCTGATGAAGTCCCTCGCCGTCGCCGAGCGCTACGGCCGCCCCCGCTACGCCGCCCACCAGGTCTACTACTCGCTGGTCGGCCGCGACTACGAGTGGGAGCTGATGCCGCTCGCCCAGGAGGAGGGCGTCGGCGCCCTGGTGTGGAGCCCGCTCGGCTGGGGCCGCCTCACCGGCCGGATCCGGCGCGGCCGACCGCTCCCGGCCGACAGCCGGCTGCACGACACCGCCGACTACGGCCCGCCGGTCGAGGACGAACTGCTGTACCGGGTGGTCGACGCGCTCGACGGGATCGCCGCCGAGACCGGCCGCACCGTCCCGCAGATCGCCATCAACTGGCTGCTGCGCCGCCCGACCGTCTCCTCGGTCATCATCGGCGCCCGCAACGAGGAGCAGCTGCGGCAGAACCTCGGCGCGGTCGGCTGGTCGCTGACCGACGAGCAGGTCGCCCGGCTGGACGCGGCCAGCGCCCGCACCGCGCCGTACCCGTACTTCCCCTACCGCCGGCAGGAGGCCTTCGCCCGCCTCAACCCGCCGCTCGTGGGCTGAACCGGGTAATCCGCTTGCCGTGCCGCCCGGCCTGCGGCAAGGTCCGCACCATGTCCGAACTGCACGAACCCGAACCGCACGAGCCCGACCTGCACGAACCGGAACCGCGCGAACCCGACCTGCGCGAACCCGACCTGCGCCGGCTCGGCTCCGACGACTGGGCGCTCTGGCGCGAGCTGCGCCTGGCCGCGCTGACCGAGGCGCCGTACGCCTTCGGCTCCACCCTGGCGGACTGGCAGGGCGCCGGCGACCACGAGGCCCGCTGGCGCTCCCGCCTGGAGATCCCCGGCGCCCTCGACCTGGTCGCGGTGCTGGACGGCCGCCCGGTCGCGATGGCCAGTGGCGTCCCGGCCGACGAGGGCGGGGCGGCCGCCGAGCTGATCTCCCTGTGGGTCGGCCCGGCGGCGCGCGGCCGGGGTGTGGGGGACCGGCTGATCGGCGCGATCGCCCGCTGGGCCGCCGAGCAGGGGTTCACCACCCTCAAGCTGGCGGTGAACCCCGACAACGACGCGGCCATCGTCCTCTACCGCCGCAACGGCTTCGCCGAGACCGACGAGCCCGGCGACCTGATGGCCGACGGCGTGCGGCGCGAACTGATCCTGGCGAGGAAGCCCTAGGTTCGCGCCGCGGCCTTCGAACGGGCGTGGGCCGGAAGGCCGTTGGCGAGGTCTTCGACCATCAGGCGCCAGGCGATGGCGGTCGCCGCGGTGCGCAGCTGGGGGCTGCGCGGGCGGCCGGCGTCGGCGTCCAGCCGGGCGTTGAGCCAGTCCGACCAGGCCTGGGCGAGGACGCGGACCTCCTGGGAGCCGGCGTCGGTGGGGGAGAGTCGGTCGCCGTCGCGGGTGAGGTAGCCCTCGGCGGCCATCCGGTCGAAGACCGGTTCCAGGACCTCGGGCGGGATCCGCTTGCGGGCGGCGATGAGGTCCAGGGAGGCCTGGCCGACGGCCTTGGTGTGGCCGGCGACCTCCATCAGCGCCCAGGCCCCGGCCAGGTCGACCCGGGTGTCGGCGTCGTCGACGATCGAGCGGACGGTGTCGAGGTCCACGCCGCGCACGAGCTTGCCGACGGCGTACTCCAGGTGCGGGTCGGAGTCGCTGGTGGTCGGCTGGGCGAAGCCCTCGCCCATGTCGGTGGAGCCGGCCCGGGCGGTGTCCCGCAGTTGCACCTGTTTGAGGAAGAGCGCGACCACGAACCCGACCAGGGCGACCGGCACCGTCCACAGGAACACGGTGTGCAGGGCGTCGGAGTAGGCCTGGATGATCGGGGCCGCCTGCGCGGCGGGCAGCCGGTGCAGGCCCTGCGGGCTCTCGGCGGCCTGGGTGAGCAGTGCCGGGTCCGCGCCGGTGAGGTGGGCCGAGGAGGCCACGCCCCGGGCGAGTTCGGTCTTGAGGCTGTTGGCGTAGATGGTGCCGAACACGGCGGTGCCGAAGGAGCTGCCGATGGTGCGGAAGAAGGTCACCCCGGAGGTGGCGGTGCCGAGGTCCGCGTAGTCGACGGTGTTCTGCACGGCGATGGTGAGCACCTGCATGCTCAGCCCGATGCCGACGCCGAGCACGAACATGTAGAGGGAGGCGAGCGCGGTGCCCGTGCCGGGTTCGAGCCGGGAGAGCAGGTAGAGGCCGACGGCCATCACCAGGGTGCCGACGATCGGGAACACCCGGTACCTGCCGGTCTTGCTGACGGCGTTGCCGCTGGCGATCGAGGCGAGCAGCAGCCCGATCACCATCGGCAGCGTCCGCACGCCGGAGACGGTCGCCGAGTCGCCGTCGACGTACTGCAGGAAGGTCGGCAGGAAGGTCAGCGCGCCGAGCATCGCGAAGCCGACGATGAAGCTGAGTACCGAGCAGACCGCGAACACCGGGTTCCGGAACAGCCGCATCGGCAGCATCGGTTCGACGGCCCTGCTCTCCACCCAGCAGAACAGCCCGAGGGCGACGGCGCCGCCGGCGAACAGGGCGATGATCACCCCGGAGCCCCAGGCGTACTCGTTGCCGCCCCAACTGGTCGCCAGGATCAGGGCGCTGGCGCCGATCGCGACGAGTGCGATCCCCAGGTAGTCGATCACCGGGCGCACCGCCGAGCGCACCGAGGGGATGGTCCGGGCGGCCGCGATCACCACCAGGATCGCGATCGGCACGTTGACGTAGAACGCCCAGCGCCAGGACAGGTGGTCGGTGAACAGCCCGCCCAGCAGTGGCCCGATGACCGTCGCCACGCCGAACACCGCGCCGATCGCGCCCTGGTACTTGCCGCGCTCGCGCAGCGGGATGACGTCCGCGATCAGTGCCATGGCCGTCACCATCAGGCCGCCCGCGCCGATGCCCTGGAGCGCCCGCCAGGCGATCAGCAGCGTCATGTTGGTCGCCAGGCCGCAGAGGAACGAGCCGGTGATGAAGACGACCGCCGAGACCTGGAAGAGCAGCTTGCGCCCGTACAGGTCGCCGAACTTGCCGGCCAGCACGGTGGCCACCGTCTCGGCCAGCAGGTAGGCCGTCACCACCCACGACATGTGCGCGGCCCCGCCGAGGTCCGCGACGATGGTGGGCAGCGCGGTGCCGACGATGGTCTGGTCGAGCGCGGCCAGCAGCATGCCGAGCACGATGGTGCCGAAGACGACGTTGCGCTGCCGGACGTCCAGCACCGGCGGGGCGGTCGGCGGGGTTTCGGTGGCGGCGTTCATGTCCTCAGCCTCCGGGGCGCCGGGAGAGGCCGCGATCGGGTTCGGCCGTCCGGGTGAGCGGCGGCGCGGGCGGCGCAGCCCGGCTGGCGGCTCCGGGGCCGCGCCGTCCACGATGGCCGTTCGGAGGGGGGCCGCGCGCGGCGGGCGGGCAGCCGGACCGGGAAGACCGGTCGACGGCCGGCCGCCGGACGCGAAGCCAGACGACCGCCGGACGCCCGGAAGGTGCTCCCATGACGGCCCAACCCCCGTGCAGCCCCCCGGAACAGCGGCCCGGCGCATCCGCCGCGGGCCGGCGGGCCGAGGCGCGGCGCTGGCGGGCGCTGACGGTCTGCCTGGTCGCCGGGTTCATGACGCTGCTGGACGTCAGCATCGTCAACGTCGCCCTGCCGACCGTGCGGGCCGGGCTGCACATGTCCGACAGCGGCCTGCAGTGGGTGCTCAGCGGCTACGCGCTCGCCTTCGGCCTGGTGCTGGTCCCGTCCGGGAGGCTCGGCGACGCCCGCAGCCGCCGGGCCGTCTTCCTGACCGGGCTCGCCCTGTTCACCGCGGCCAGCGCGCTGGCCGGGGCGGCGCAGAACCAGGAGTGGCTGGTGCTGGCCCGGCTGTTCCAGGGCGCGGCCGGCGGGGTGCTGGTGCCGCAGGTCTCCGGCTTCATCCAGGTCCTGTTCCAGGGCGCCGAGCGCGGCCGGGCCTTCGGCGCGCTCGGCGCCACCATCGGTCTGTCCACCGCCGTCGGCCCGCTGCTGGGCGGCCTGCTGATCCACCTGTTCGGCCCGCAGAACGGCTGGCGCTGGGTGTTCCTGGTCAACCTGCCGATCGGCGTCGCCGCCCTGCCCATCGCCTACCGGCTGCTCCCGCCGCCCCCGCCGGCGGCCTCGCGGGCCGGGCACCGGGACTTCGACCCGGTCGGGGTGCTGCTGCTCGGTGCCGGGACGGTCGCGCTGCTGCTGCCGTTCGTCCAGGCGCAGCAGTGGCACGGCTCGACGCGCTGGCTGCTGCTGCCGCTGGCGGCGGTGCTGCTGGGGGCCTTCGTGGGCTGGGAGCGGTACTACGCGCGGGGCCGGGAGCCGCTGGTGAGCATGGCGCTGTTCGCGGTGCGCCCGTACGCGGCGGGGGTGGCGCTGTCGCTGGTGTACTTCGCCGGGTTCACCGCGATCTTCTTCATCTTCACGCTCTACCTCCAAGCGGGCCTGCACTACTCGGCGCTGACGGCGGGCCTGGCGATCACGCCGTTCGCGCTGGGCTCGGGCGTGTCCGCGGCGATCGGCGGACGGCTGGTGCACCGGCTGGGCCGCCGGTTGGTGCTGCTCGGCCTGGTGCTGGTCCTGGCCGGCCTGCTGGCCTCGGCCCTGGCGGTGCAGCTGTGGACGGGGTCGGCGATCGGCTGGGCGACGGTCGTGCCGCTGCTGGTCGCCGGGGTGGGCAGCGGGCTGGTGATCGCCCCGAACCAGACCCTGACCCTCCAGCGGGTGCCGATCGCCCGGGCGGGCAGCGCCGGCGGTGTCCTGCAGACCGCCCAGCGGGTCGGCTCGGCGGTCGGCATCGCCATCGTCGGCTCGGTCTTCTTCGCCCACGCCCAGGGCCCGCGCCCGGACTGGGCGCTGGCCTTCCAACTGGGCGTGACGGTCGCGGCGGGCCTGGTCCTGGCGGCGCTGCTGGTGGCTCTGGCGGATGTGGCGGCAGGCCGCCGCGACGGGTGAGCAGCGTTTCCGGCGCCGCCGCCGGACGGCGGGTCAGTGGTCGCGGCGCTGGACGGCGACCGCGGCGACCACCACCGAGGCGAGCGCCCAGAGCGCGAACGTGGCCCAGGAGCCGGCGACGGTGGCCGGGTGCGCGGAGGGCAGCGAGTGGGTCAGGTCGACCTGGGCCAGCCGGCGCCAGGCCTGGAGCGGCATGGCGTGCAGGAGGTCGGCCGACCAGCGGTAGCGCTCGTTGAAGAACGCCGGCAGGAAGAACAGCACCAGGACGGTGCCCACGACGGCTCCGGCGGTGTGCCGGATCAGCGCGCCGAGGGCGAAGCCGGCGAGGGCGCAGACCGGGGCGAACAGGGCGGCGGCCGCGACGAAGCGCAGTGCGGTCGGGTCGGTGACGGACACGCCGATGTGGGTGTCGGCGAGGACCGCCTGGCAGGCGCCGAAGGAGACGCCCGCGGTGACGGCGCCGTAGCCGAGCATGACCGCGGTCAGTACGCAGGCCTTGGCGGCGATCACGGCCCGGCGGTCCGGGACGGCCACCAGCGTGGTGCGGATCAGCCCGCTCGCGTACTCGCCGACCAGGACGAGCGCGCCGACGCTGCCCGCGACGATCATCACGACGTCGGCGGCGATCATGGTGAAGGAGTCGCCGAGCGCGACCTGCAGCATGGTCGCCGGATCGCCGTCGCCGACGGTGTAGCGGTCGTAGGTGTACCGGGCCGCCTTGAGGTTGGCGGCGATGATGAACAGGGCGCTCAGGCCCAGCACCCAGACGGTCGAACGCAGGGACCAGAACTTGATCCACTCGGCGGCGAGCAGGTCGCCGAAGCGGGCGCGTGGCCGGGGAAGGGGCCGGGGAAGGGGGCGGGGGGTGGTGGTCGCGGTGCTCATCGGGGCTCTCCGGCCAGGTAGTCGACGCTGTCGGCGGTCAGTTCCATGAACGCCTCCTCCAGGGAGGCGGTGCGGGTGGTCAGGGCGTGCAGCAACAGGCGCTGCTCCAGGGCGAGTTCGCCGATCCGGGTGGCGTCCAGGCCGGTCACGGCGAGCGCGCCGTCCGGGCCGGGGCGGACGGTGGCGCCCGCCGCGGTCAACACGGCCGCCAGCCGGTCGGGTTCGGCCGCCCGGACGGTGACGCCGGTGCGGCCGGCCCGGGCGGAGAACTCCGCCAGGCTCTCGTCGGCGATCAGCCGGCCCCGGCCGATCACCACCAGGCGGTCGGCGGTGTGCTCCATCTCGGCCATCAGGTGGCTGGAGACGAAGACCGTCCGCCCTTCGGCTGCGAGGCGGCGGAACAGGCCGCGCACCCACAGCACGCCCTCCGGGTCGAGGCCGTTGAGCGGCTCGTCGAAGAGGAGGACGGGCGGGTCGCCGAGCAGCGCGCCGGCGATGCCCAGGCGCTGCTTCATCCCCAGCGAGTAACCGCGGATCCGGCGCCCGGCGGCCTTGGTGAGCCCGACCTCGTGCAGCACCTCCTCGACCCGCGCGGCCGGGATCGCGTTGGCGCGGGCCAGCGCCCGCAGTTGGGCCGCGCCGCTGCGCCCGCCGTGGACGTCGCCCGCGTCGAGCAGGGCGCCGACGTCGCGCAGGCCGCGCGGCCGAGACCGGAACGGGCGGCCGTCGACGGTGGCGGTGCCGCCGGTCGGGTCGTTGAGGCCGAGGATCAGCCGCAGGGTGGTGGACTTGCCCGCGCCGTTGGGGCCCAGGAAGCCGGTCACATGGCCGGGCCGGACGGTGAAGGTGAGGCGTTCGACGGCGGTGGTGCGGCCGTAGCGCTTGGTCAGCTCGGTGACTTCGATCATGGGCTCAACGGTGCCGGGCGGGGCCGGGCCGCCGCATCGGACCGGCGCTGACACCGCGCGCCCCGGCTGTCACCCCCGGTCGTACAACCACGGTCCGATGACGGTGACTCGGGCCGCCGATACGATCTTCGTATGCTTGCGACGCCCTCTCCGCCCCTGTTCCGGCGCGTTCCGCCCGAGGTCTGGGTCGGACTCGCCTGGTGCGTAGCCGCCGCCTACCCCGCCGTCCTGCTCGGCGGCAACGCCCGGTACCACGGCGGGGCCGCCGCCCACGGCGGCCTGTCCTTCACCCTGGCCACCACGGTGGTGGCCTTCGCCGGCGCCGCGCTGGTGCGCCGACTCCCGGTGCTCGCGGTCGCCCTGCTGTTCGTCGCCGCCTTCACGGAGACCGACGGCTGGGCCGCCGACACCCAGGTGCCGCCGGCCTCCCTGCTGGCCGTGGACGTCGCGCTCTGCCTGATCACCGCCACCCGGCCGCGCCGCAGCTCGCGGGCCGCGTTCGCGCTGGTGATGAGCCTGCTCGTGCTGCACATCGGCCTGGTGCACGGCAACACCGTCGGCATCTTCACCGGCACCCACATCGGCTCCGCCGACGGCGCCGCGCTGCTCGCCCTGGTCGCCTGGCTGATCGGCCGCTCGATGCGGCAGAACCGCGAGCACGCCCAGGCGTTGAGCACCCGGGCGGCCACCGAGGCCGTCACCGCCGAACGGCTGCGGATCGCCCGCGAGATGCACGACACCGTCGCCCACACCATCGGCATCGTCGCCCTCCAGGCCGGCGCCGCCCGCCGGGTCATCGACACCCGCCCCGAACGGGCCAAGCAGGCGCTCGGCGAGATCGAGAACGCCGGCCGGGACACCCTGGCCGGGCTGCGCCGGATGCTCGTCGCGCTGCGCCAGGCCGACGGCGAGACGTCGGCGACCACCCCCCAGGGCCTGGCCGACCTCGACCGGCTGGCCGCCGCGACCACCGCCGCCGGCGTCCGGGTCGAGGTCCGGCGGCGGGGTGAACAGGGCCCGCTGCCACCGGAGATCGACCTCTCGGCGTTCCGAGTCATCCAGGAGTCCGTCACCAACGTGGTGCGGCACGCGGACACCCGCTCCTGCGAGGTCCTGGTCGACCGCCGCACGGCGGGCGAGGTGGCCGTGGAGATCACCGACCGGGGTACGGGCCCCGGCACCGACCCGGGCCGGGGCACCGGCTTCGGCCTGGCCGGGCTGCGCGAGCGGGTCGGCCTGCTGGACGGCGAGTTCGAGGCCGGTCCGCGCCCCGAGGGCGGCTTCCGGGTCGCCGTCCGACTGCCGATCCCCGTGGAGGTGAATGCATGACCCGCGTCCTGCTGGTCGACGACCAGCCGCTGGTCCGGGCCGCACTGGAGATGGTCATCACCGAGACCGCCGACGTCGAGGTGGTCGGCGAGGCCGGCACCGGCGCCGAGGCCGTCCGGCTGGCCGGTGAACTGCGGCCCGACGTCGTCGTGATGGACCTGCGGATGCCCGGCATGGACGGCATCGAGGCGACCCGCCTGATCACCGGCGGCGGTGGGCCGACCAGGGTCGTCGTGCTCACCACCTTCGACGACGACGACCACGTGTACGCGGCGCTGCGCGCCGGGGCGTCCGGCTTCCTGGTCAAGGACATGGCGCTGGACGACATCCTCGCCGCCGTCCGGGTGGTGGCCGCCGGGGACGCCCTGATCGCACCGAGCGTCACCCGCCGGCTGATCTCCTCCTTCGCGGACCAGCGGCCGGCCCCGGGCCGGGCAGCCGCCGCGTCACCGGCCGCTGCACCGGTGCCGGCCCCCGGGCCGACACCGGCCGCCCGGCGGCTGGGCGCGATCACCGACCGGGAGCGGGAGATCCTCACCCTGGTCGGCCGGGGCCTGTCCAACACCGAGATCGCCGCCGAACTGGTCCTCAGCATCGCCACCGTGAAGACCTACATGACCCGGCTGCTGGCCAAGCTCGACGCCCGCGACCGGGTCCACCTCGTCATCCTGGCCTACGAGGCGGGCCTGGTCGCCGTCCCCGGCTGACGTCGGCAGGCTCAGCGCTTGATCGCCACGCCCGCGTACATCGCGATGTCCTGGTCGCGGATCGGCGCGGCCCCGGTGTCCGGGCGCCAGTGGTGGACCAGGGTGACGCCGGGGTCGAGGAGGTCGTAGCCGTCGAAGAAGGCCGCGGTCTCCTTCTGGTCGCGGATCTGCAGCGGGATGCCGCGCGCGTTGTACTCCCGGCCGACGCCGCCCACGCCCACCGGGTCGGTGTCCCCGGTGAACACGGTCAGGGCGAGGAAGCTGCCGGGTGCCAGGGCGTCCATGAAGCGGCGCACGATGCCCTGCGGGTCGTCCTCGTCGAGCACGAAGTGGACGATGGCGATCAGCGACAGCGCCACCGGCTGGGAGAAGTCGAGGACCTCGCGCAGCCGGGGGTTCTGGATGATCGACTCCGGGTCGCGGAAGTCGGCGTCCACGTAACAGGTGCGGCCCTGCGACGTGCTGGACATCAGGGCCCGCGCGTGGGTGAGCACGATCGGGTCGTTGTCGACGTAGGCGACCCGCGCGTCCGGGGCGATCGACTGGGCGATCTCGTGGACGTTGGGCGAGGTGGGGATGCCGGTGCCGATGTCCAGGAACTGCCGGACGCCGTACTCCTCGGTGAGGTGGCGGACGGCGCGCTGCATGAAGTCGCGGGTGGTGCGCATGGAGATCGGCAGCGACGGCCAGGCCTGCACCGAGGCGTGCGCGGCGACGCGGTCCGCCTCGAAGTTGGTCTTGCCGCCGATGAGGTAGTCGTAGACCCGCGCCGAGTGCGGTACGTCCATCCGCAGATCCACCGACGGGTACTCCTCCTGCGGACCGCGCCCTGCCCGGACCTCGTTCGACATACTCGTCCTCCCGTTGCTGGGGTTCCGTCACCGGCCGCCCTGGTGGCGGGCCTTGGTGCGCATGGTAACGGTGTTCCGGGACGACAAGATGACCATCTCTTGGGGTTAAGGCCCCCTTAAGAGCGCATCCTAGGGCTGGGCCGCCGGGCTGCCGGTGGCGGGGGAGCCGCTCTGCCCCGGGAGGAGAGGGTGGTGTCCGTACGATCGACCGGCGGCGGCCAGTTCGAGCGCGGCGCCGGTCCAGGCGGCACCGAACGCCCAGGTCGAGAACCACTCGCACAGGTACAGCGGCCGGACGGCCCAGTCCGTGCCGACGCCGGCCACCCCGGCGACGACGGCGAGCAGCAGGAGCACCAGGATCAGCACCCCGGCCGCCAGGTAGGCCCGGCTGACCCAGGACGGCTGGGTGGAGCGCGGGTTGCGGAAGGAGTAGACGCAGAACATCGCCAGCACGAAGAGCAGCAGTCCGGCGAAGGCGTAGTGCAGCAGGCCGACCGCGCTCTGGAACGAGGTCGCGCCATGCGGCGCGGTCGGGCACAGGGCGACCCCGAGCGCGAACACGCCGGCGGCGGTGCTCCAGCGGTCGTCCCGGCGGTCGAAGCGGTAGCAGATCAGGAACACCCCGAGCGCGCACAGGCCGCCCACGAAGAGGTTCCGGGTGCTGGTGTAGTACGAGCCGCTCATCGAGGCCGGCCAGAATCCCGTCGTGCTCTGGCCCCTGAGCTCGGCGAACAGCCAGTTCCCCAGGGGGAGTGCGAGCGGCAGCAGGATGCCGATCAGTCCGACGCCGAGTCGTAGGAAGGTGATGGTCCGTTCGTCCTGGTTGGTGCCTCCCCGGGCGACGACCGCGTCGCGCTCCGGGTCTCCCGCCGTCCGCCGTTCGTGGGTCACGGACGCCTCCTTGCCCTCTGCACTATGAGCAGCTGTCAGCTGGTGTACCCACGGTGCGGCCCCTGTCCACACCACCTGAACGGGCGGTTTGAAGACGGACCCCAGCGGCGTGACGGGGGTCAGCCGGTGGGGCTGGCGGACCTGGCGATGAGGGAGTTGAGCAGGGCCGCGCCGCGCTCGGCGTCGTCGACGCTCACGGCGAACTCGCGCCCGCGCCGGGTGCGGACCACCAGGCAGACGCCGCGGCGCAGCATCACGGTGGTGCCGAGGCCGTTGACGCGGTAGCCCCAGCCGCCGGCCTGGGCGGGGGTGCGCAGCTCGGCGCGGGCCGAGTCGAGGTCGGCGGGGGACCAGCGCCGGCTGGGCCAGCCGAACGGGCCGAAGTCGACGGACAGGCCGTCGGCGGTCACCCGGGTCGTGGCCGAGGAGCAGCCGAGCGTGATGACGGAGGTGGAGGCGAACGGCACGATCAGCGACCAGTTGAGCGCGATCAGCCCGCTGGCCGGCGCCAGCACGGCGCCCAGGGCGCCCAGGGCGAGGACGGCCGAGGCCAGTTGCAGCCACGTGTTGGCGGCTCGGGAGAGCCAGACCAGGTGCTCGCCCGGCACGGCCGTCAGCGTCGGCGCCCCGGCCGCCGGTCGCCCGCCGGTCGGGGAGTCGACGCGCGGGCGGACGGCCAGCCAGGTCAGCAGGCCGGCCAGGCCCGCCGCCACGACCAGGACGACCACCTCGAAGCCCATCGGCGCGGCCTCCTGCCAGCGCGCGCGGTCCAGGTTGGCGTGCACGATGGAAGTCTGCGCCCCCGTCAGGAGCACTCCGCCGGCCGCCAGCGCCGGCCCGATGGCACCGCGCGCCGTCCCGGCCCGGAACCGGAGGGTGGCCGCGGCGGCCAGCACCAGCACCAGCCAGACCGCCGCCGGGAACAGCGCGGCCGCCGTCAGTGACATGGAGCCGTCCGGGTCCTGCCCGCCCCAGTGGGTGGCGAGCGGGTCCGGCAGCCGGTGGCGCGCGGCCCACGGCAGCGCGATCAGCAGGGCCAGGACGCCCGCCGACCAGGCCACCGCGCCCCAGAACGCGCCGCGCCCCGCCCCGGGCTCCCGGCGCTCCTTCGCTATGAGCTTCCCGTCCGTCACGACATCCCCCTGATCATGTCCACGAGATCGTTCCTGCTGTAGCCGGCCCGGGCCGCATCGGCGACCAACTGCCGTACCCGCTCGGCCAGTTCGGAGCGCGTGTCGGCGTCCTCGGCGACCGTGACGCCACGGCCCCGGCGGAACTCCAGCACGCCCTCGTCGCGCAGCGTGCGCAGCCCGCGCAGGACGGTGTTGGTGTTCACCCCCAGCGCCCGGGAGAGCTCCCGGGCCGGTGGCAGCCTGTCTCCGGGGGCGCACTCGCCCTCGGCGACGGCCCGCCTGATCGCGCCCGCCACCTGCTCGTGCAGGGGGCGGGCGTCGCCGGTGTCCAGCTTCAGCAACATGGTGCTAATGACGATAGCACCATCCAGATCTCTCGTCGGCCGCCTCGCGCGCCCCGCCACCCCGCCGGAGCGCCCGCCCCCTCGCGCACCCCGGCGCCCCGGCGGAGCATGGACACCGAGGAGGTGGCGGCACGGCGGTGAGCGGACGACTGCGGGTGTTCCTGGGGGCTGCGCCGGGGGTCGGCAAGACGTACGCCATGCTCGCCGAGGGCCGCCGACTGCGCGACGACGAAGACCTCGACGTCGTCGTCGGACTCGTCGAGACCTACGGCCGCCGGGGCACCGAACACCAGCTCGGGGACCTGCCCGTACTGCCCCGCCGCACCGTCGGCCACCGCGGCACCACCCTCACCGAACTCGACGTCGACGCCCTGCTCGCCCGCCGCCCGCAGCTCGCGCTCGTCGACGAACTCGCCCACACCAACGCCCCCGGCGGCCGCCACCCCAAACGCTGGCAGGACGTCCGGGAACTCCTCGACGCCGGCGTCGACGTGGCCACCACCGTCAACATCCAGCACCTGGAGAGCCTCAACGACGTCGTCGAACAGATCACCGGCGTCGCCCAGCGCGAGCGGATCCCCGACGAGGTGGTCCGCGCCGCCGACCGGATCGAACTCGTCGACCTCAGCCCGCAGGCCCTGCGCACCCGGATGGCCCAGGGCGCGATCTACCCGCCCGACCGGATCGACGTCGCCCTGGACCACTACTTCCGGGCCGGCAACCTCGGCGCCCTGCGCGAACTCGCCCTGCTCTGGCTGGCCGACCGGGTCGAGGAGGAACTCGCCGACTACCGCGCCCGGCACGGCATCCGGGCGCCCTGGGAGACCAAGGAACGCATCGTCGTCGCCCTCAACGGGGCCCCGCAGGGCGAGCACCTGATCCGCCGCGGCGCCCGCACCGCCACCCGGGTGCACGGCGACCTGATCGGCGTGCACGTCCGGCCCGACGACGGCGCCACCGTCCACGAGCCGCCCGCCCTCGCCGGCCAGCGCGCCCTGCTGCACGAACTCCACGGCGGCTACATCGAGGTCGACGGCACCGACGCCGCCCGCGCCCTGGTGGACTTCGCCCACGCCGAGAGCGCCACCCAGATCCTGCTCGGGCCGACCAGCCGCAGCCGCCTGCGCGAACTGGTCTCCGGCTCGGTGATCAACCGCGTCATCCGGCTGGCCGGCCCGATCGACGTCCGGGTCGTCCCCCCGCCCCAACCCGGCCTGCTGGCCGTCCCGCCCGCACCCCGGCGCCGCCGCCCGGCCGCCGTCCCGCCGCGCCGCCGGCGCCTGGCCTGGCTGGCCGGCCCGGCCGCAACGGCCGCCCTGGCCTGGGCGCTCTCCCCGCTGCGCGACTCGCTCGCCCTCCCCGGCGCCCTGCTCTGCCTGCTGCTGGCCGTCGCCGCCACCGCCCGGCTCGGCGGCCTGCTGCCCGCCGCCGCCAGCACCGCCGCCGGGGTGCTCGCCGCCGACTACTTCTTCACCGCGCCCTGGCACAGCCTCGCCGTCACCCGCGGCGCCGACCTCGCCGCACTGCTGCTCTTCCTCGCCGTCGCCGGGATCATCGCCCACCTCATCGACGGCCTCACCCGCCGCTCCCAGCAGGCCGACCGGGCCCGCGCCGAAGCGGCGGTGCTGGCCCGGCTGGCCGGCGCGGCGGTCGAATCCGGCGCCCGCGCGGTGCCCGACCTGGTCGCCGACCTGCGCCAGGTGTTCGGCCTGGAGGGCGCCGCCGTCCTGGTCCGCACCGGCCGGTTCTGGCGCCCCGCCGCCGCCTCCGGCACCGCCCTCCCGCAGCGCCCCGAAGAGGCCTCACTCGCCGTCGACCTCGGCCCGGACGCCGTCCTGGCCCTGCGCGGACCGGCGCTCACCGAGCAGGACACCCGACTGCTCGGCCCCTACGTCACCCAGCTGCGACTGGCCCGGGAACGCGAACGGCTGGCCGCCCAGGCCGCCGCCGCCGAGACCCTCGCCCACACCGACGCCCTGCACACCGCACTGCTGGAGGCCGTCGGACAGGACCTGCGCGCCCCGCTCGCCGCGCTGCGCCGCGAGGCCGCCGACCTGCCGGGGCCGCCGGGGCGGCGGATCGCCGCCGAGGTGCGGCGGATGGAACGCCTGGTCGCCGACCTGCTGGACCTCGACCGGCTGCGGGCCGGCGAGCAACCGGTGCTGCTGCGCCCCACGGCGCTGGCCCCGGTGCTCGCCGCCGTGCTGGCCGCGCTGCCCGCCCTGCCCGCCTCGCCCGCCGAGCAGAGCGGCGAGCAGCGCGATGAGCAGCGCGACGTGCGCCTCGCGCTCCCGGACGGCCTGCCGCCCGTGCTCGCCGACGCCGGGCTGCTGGAACGCGCCCTCACGGTCGTCCTGGCGGGGGCCGGCAGGCCCGCCCTGGTGGACGCGGGCGCGGTGGCCGGGCGGATCCACCTCCGGGTGCGGGCCCCCGGCCCGGCCGCCGACGGCACCGGCCTCACCGTGGCGCGGGGCTTCGTCGAGGCGATGAACGGCGAGCTCACCGTCGAACCGTCCCCCGCCGGCGGCACCGCCTACACCCTCGACCTCGCCCGCGCCCCGGCCTGACGCCACGGCTGATCGCCCGCGATCCGGCATCCGGGCCGCCGTGCCGCTGCGCGGCTCCCGCCTTCCGCCGCGCCGCCTCCCGCCTTCCATCTCCCGCCTTCCGGCTCCCACCGCGCCGCCTTCCGCCTTCCGCCTCCCGCCTCCCACCGCGCCGCCTCCCATCTCCCGCCTCCGCTGCGCCGCCTCCCGCCTTCGCCGAACGGGTGAAACCAGGTGGCGGCGGGAGGCAGGCGGGCGGTCGGCGTATGGAGCGCGTTGGGAAGGCGGCCCGGGGCGTCAGGAAGGCGTCAAGGACGGGCGGCTGGCGGCCGGCGCGGCGGTTGGGTGGAGGACGACACACCAGGTGACGCGCCAGGTGACACACCGGGCGACACGCCGGGTACCGGAACGACGACGCGAGGACGGACCATGCACGGCAACGGGCGGTACCAGGGCAGCGGCACCGGCAGGGTGGTGGTCGGGGTCAGCGGATCGCTCGGCAGCCTCGCCGCCCTGCACCGCGGCGTGGCGGAAGCCCGCAGCCGTGGCGCCGAACTCGTCCCGGTACTCGCCTGGGAGCCGCCCGGCGGCGAACTCGGCTACCGCCGCTCGCCGTGCCCGCCGCTGCTCGCGGCGGTGCGGGAGGCGGCCGAACAGCGGCTGCGGGACGCCCTCGACGCGGCGTTCGGCGGCGCCGACCCCGGCGTGCCGCTGCGCCCGCTGGTGATCAGGGGCGAGACCGGGCCCGCCCTCGTCCAGGCCGCCGACCGGCCGGACGACCTGCTGGTTCTCGGCCAGAGTGGCAGTCTGCTGCGGCGTCGGTTGCGGCGCTCGGTCACGGCGCACTGCGCGCGCGAGGCGGGCTGCCCGGTGCTGACCGTCCCGGTGCCCGAGCTGCTGCACGAGCTGGAGGCGCTGCACCGGCGTACCCGGTGGCACCTGCCGGTCGGCCCGGCGCCCGAACTCGTCGCCGCGAAGGGGTAGGGCGTGCGGATGTACGCGGCCCGGCCGGGCGGGCGGCGCTACCACCCGGTCCTGGAGCGGCTCTCCGCCCCGACCTCGGGCACGGTGGCCCTGCTCGCCGGCGGAGTCCTGGCGATGGGCCTCGGCGGGCTCGGCGAACTGCACTCCGGTGGGCTCGCCTACGTCGCCTACCTCGGCCTGTGCGCGATCCTCGGCGGCTTCTCCCGGCCCCGGGCGGCGCCGCTGATCGGACTGGCGGCCTGGCTGTGCTGCAACGCCTTCGCCGAGCACCGGCACGGCGAACTGGGCTGGGCCGGGCCCTGGACGGAGGGCTCGCACTTCGCGGTGTTCACCGCCACCGCCCTGCTGGTGGCCCTGCCCACGACCCTGCCGCGCCGGACGGTCCGGGTGGCGCGGCTGCGCCTCGACCAACTCGGGTGAGACCCCACAGACGGTCCCTCACCGGCCTTCGGGCCGGCGGGCGGACCACGCCGAGACCAGGGCTCCGGCCGGTACTCCGGAGCCCTCGGCAACCGGTGGAAAACAGGTGGGAGGCGCGCGGCGCCGTGGCGGCGGAGCGGTCGCCGTTCGGACAGTGGGCCCGCTGAGCGAGGCGGGCACCGCCGCGACCGCACCACGGCCCGCGCCGCGCGTCGTCCGTCCAGTCCGGAAGTCCGGAAGCCCGGCAACCCTGCGCCCAGGCCGCCGGGCTGCCCGCTCGCCGTCCCCGGGCCGCCCGTCGAGGGCGGCGTTACGCTGAGACGACCAGATCGGTCCTCGCGGCCCCCGCTGCGCACTCAAGGGGGTGGGGCCAGTGCCGGCGTCCCCGACCAGCCCCCCGACCGGCGGTCCGAGCGACCGTCCGACGGGTTCCGGTGCGGGCGAGAAGGGCCTGAAGACCGGCGCCCTGGGCCTGCTGTCCTCGGTGTGCATCGGCCTCGCCTCCACCGCCCCCGCCTACAGCCTGGCCGCGACCCTCGGCATCGTCGTGGTCGGGGTCGGCCTCCAGGCGCCCGTCGTCACCGTCCTGGCGTTCATCCCGATGCTGCTGATCGCCTACGCCTACAAGGAGCTCAACGCCGCCGACCCGGACTGCGGCACCACCTTCACCTGGGCCGCCCGGGCGTTCGGCCCGCGCACCGGCTGGATGGGCGGCTGGGGCATCGTCGTCGCCGACGTCATCGTGATGGCCAACCTGGCGCAGATCGCCGGGGTGTACGGCTTCCGGCTGGTCGGCCTGGACTCGCTCGCGGACAGCCGGGTGTGGACGACCAGCGCCGGGGTGCTGTGGATCGTCCTGATGACCGCGATCTGCTACATCGGCATCGAGCTGTCCGCGACCCTCCAGCGCTGGCTGCTGGCCGTCGAGGTGGTGATGCTGGTCGCCTTCTCGCTCACCGCGCTCGTCAAGGCGTACGGCTCCGCCGCGCCCCCGACGGCCATCCCCGTCGACGCGTCCTGGTTCAACCCGTTCAACGTGCCCTCGACCTCGGCGTTCACCGCCGGCATGCTGGCCGCGGTCTTCATCTACTGGGGCTGGGACACCGCCGTGTCCGTCAACGAGGAGACCGCCGACTCCGCCCGCACCCCCGGCCGCGCGGCCGTCATCTCCACCGTGCTGCTGCTCCTCATCTACGTCCTGGTCGCGACCTCGGCGCAGTCCTTCGCCGGGGTCGGTACGGACGGCATCGGGCTCGGCAACCCGGCGCACTCGGGGGACGTGCTGTCCGGCCTGGGTGACGCGGTGTTCGGCACCACCGGGATCGGCGCGGTGCTCAGCCGGCTGCTGATCCTGATGGTGCTGACCTCGGCCGCCGCCTCCACCCAGACGACGATCCTGCCCACCGCCCGCACCACCTTCTCGATGGCCACCCACCGGGCCATCCCGACCGGCTTCGCCCGGGTGCACCCGCGCCACCGCACCCCGACCTGGTCGACGGTCGCCATGGGCCTGGCGTCGATCGCCTTCTACGTCCTGCTCACCGCGATCAGCGGCAACGTGCTGGCCGACTCGATCGCCTCGGTCGGCCTCGGCATCGCCTTCTACTACGGCCTGACCGGTTTCGCCTGCGTCTGGTACTACCGCCGGGTCCTCACCCGCAGCGTCCGGGACTTCGTCTTCAAGGGCGTGCTGCCGCTGGCCGGCGGCCTGATGCTGCTGTACTTCTTCGCCTACGGCGCCTTCGACGTCTACGCCGACCCGGACTACGGCGCCACCTCGATCGACCTGCCGGGCATCGGCCGGGTCGGCGGGGTGACGGTGATCGGGCTGGGCGCGCTGCTGCTCGGCGCGGTGCTGATGCTGGTGCAGCGGCTGGTGCAGGGGTCCTGGTTCCGCCACCCGGACGTCCCGGTGAGCGCCGCCGACCCGGCCTCCGCGCCCTGAGTCCAGAACCGGCCGGTTCTGACGTTTCCTTGACGCGCAGTCACGTGTAAAGGGCGAGCAAAGCAGGCATATAGTTCGGGCAAAGCATCGTGGTGGGAGGGGCCGGATGGAGACGACGCTGGAACCGGACTGGCGCACGCTCGGCGTCCTGGGCGCGGCCCGGGGCGCACGCGGCGGGGGTGACGGCCGCCTCGGGACGGAACACCTGCTGGCCGCCGTCGCCGGGGCGAAGGGCCCGGCCGGTGAGGCCCTGTCGGCCGCCGGGGCGACCGCGACCGCCCTGCTCGCCGTCCTGCGCGACCGCCAGGGTGGGGTCGACACGGCACGCTGGGGCTCGGACGACGGGGCCGGTGCGAGCGTGCCGGCCCGCGACGTGCTCGGCCCGACCGGGGAGCGCGGCCTGCTGCTCAGCGGCGCCGCCGCCCGCGCCCTGGCCGGCGCCATGGAGCGGGCCCGGCAGGACGGCGAGCGGAAGTTCAGCGCCGAACACCTGTTGCGCGCCCTGCTCGCCGATCCGCACGCCCGGGCCGCCGAACTGCTGCACGCGGCGGGCGTCGCGCCGGGAGCGGTGCTGGAGCGGCTGGCGGCGCCCGTCGGCCTCGGGGCGCCGGACGGCCCCGGCGCCCCCGATGATCTGGACGACCTCGACCCGCTGCTGCGCCCCACCCGGGACGCGCTGCTCGGCCGCACGCCGTACCGGCTGCCGCGCTGGAAGCGGCTGCTGGTGCCCGGCTTCGCCAAGATGAACATCGCGGTCGCGCCGATGGCCTGGGTCCGGCTGGAGGTCGACGGGCAGGCGCAGCGCCTCGGTCGCCGTGCGCCCGGCACCGAGCACGTGCTGCTGGCCGTTCTCGCCGTGCACGAAGTGGCTTGCCGGCACCCGCAGTTGGCCGGCGAGGGCGGCGCGGACCCGGCCGAGCGGCACGCGGGCGGGGTGCGGCTGGCCCGGCTCGGCCTGGACTACGCCCGGGCCCACGCCGCGCTCACCGCCGGTCGGGTGCCGCTCGCGGCCGACCCACGAGCGGTCGAGGCCTACCTCTCCGGCGCCACGGACAGGCAGGGAACCGGGCCGCTGGTGGAGACGCTCCTCTCGGAGGAGACCCGGGCCCGGCGGCTGGTCGAGGCCCTGTGCGGAGATCGGCTCGATCGCCCCTGATTACTACTGAACGGCGTTGGGACTAGGGGCTCTCTTTCGGATCACGTCGGATCAGCGCGCGGCGTCGGAGTGCGTGCATCGCAAGGCGGAGGAGGGAGTCCATGCGGAGTATCGGCGACCGACGACAACGCGGCGAGGTGCGTGCTCCGGCGTCGCTCGCCCGGCGTGATCCGAAAGAGAGCCCCTAGACCGCGGGGACCATCCCGAGCAACTCGCTCAGGCGGCGGACCGTGGCGGGCGACTCGCGGTGCAGGCCGGCGACGTCGAGGCCCTCGTCTCCCAGGATCATCAGCAGCGCCTGCTCCCCGATCGCCAGCACCACGACGTAGCCGCTGTTGCAGCGGGTGACCACGTCGCGCAGGCCGCCCACGCCGACCTCGGCCGCGGTGCGCCGGCCGAGGCCGAGCATGGCGGCCGACAGGGCGGCGGCCGACTCGGGGTGGACGGCGGCCGTGTCGGCGGCCACCAGCAGGCCGTCAGTGGTGGAGATGACACTCTCCGAGATGCCCATGACCCGGTCGCGGAGGGACTTCAACTCGTCGACCAGCACGGCGGTCGGTGTCTGGCTGCTCATGGTGCGCTCTTCTCGCTCTGCTCGGTCGTCTCGGTACGCGCGGTGTGTTCGGCGCGGTGTGCGTTCGGTGGACCCTCGGAAGCGGCCGCCGCTCCCTCGGATCGGGTGGGCAGGCCGCCGGGGCCGCCCGGACCACCCGCGCCGCGTCCGCTGCGGACGCGGCGCGGCAGCGGCCCGGTGTCGGCCGGCGGCGGTTCGCCCGTCGGCATGCGCGGGGCCACGCTCGGTGCCAGGGGAGTGGGGTGCGCCGGTTCCCGGTGGAGCAGGTGCCGGGCGTCCATCCGTACGACGTCGAGGAGCACCGCGAACACACCGCGTCCCAGGGCGAAGCCGAGGTCGCGCGCGGTGCGGCGGCCGGTGGCGGCGGCCAGGATCTCCCGGTAGCGGACCGGGATCCGCAGCGCGCCGGATTCGGCCCGGGCGGCAGGACGGATCCGGATGCGGGCCAGTTCGCCGGGCGGTCCCCAGAGGCGGGTCAGCAGGGCCGTCCGCCGGGCGGTCTCCTCGAAGAGCTGCTCCGGCTCGATGCCCGGGCGCAGCGCGATCCTGGCAGGCGGCGCCGCCTCGGCCGTCTCCCAACTGCCGGGCGGGCTCAGCACCAGGGCGAAGGCCCCGTCGAAGGCGGCGGCGGCGCAGACGGCTTCGAGCTCGGCGGCGCCGATCGACCCCTGAGCCACCAGGGCCGCGCCGAGGTCGCCGCCCCAGGTCGGGGGAGCGTCGGCCGGCCGGCCGACGGACGCGGCCGTCTCGGCGGACGCCCACTCCTCCTCGCCGACGCGCCGGGACTTCAGCAGCAGGGTCGCGGCGGTCGGGGCCCCGGGGGTCTCGATCGCGGCGACCAGACCCTGCTCCAGGTGGATCGTGCCGCCCGGTGCGCTGGAGACGGTGACCGAGCCGGTGAACTCCGTCCGGCGCAGCGCGAGCAGCAGCGCGGGCACGTTGCGCGCGGTGGGCGGAGCCGGCGTCGTGGGAACTGCGGGCATGGCGGGCGGCGCCGTGTCGTGGGACGGGTCGGTCATGCCAGCAAGTCCTGCGCGCGGTCGGCGGTCTGGCGGACGGCCAGCGCCAGGTTGGTCCGTTCCCGGTCCAGCACGGTGGCCAGCAGCAGGGGGTCGCCCATTCGGGACACCACCTGGACGACCTGGTGATGACGGGTGCTGGTGACCACCAGGCTCTCCAACTCGCTCTCCGCCCCTGCCTCGTACAGCCGCTCGCCGATCAGGTTGGTCAGCTCGGCGAGTTCGGCCCCGGTCCCGAGCAGCCGGTGGTCCCCGGCGGACTGGTAGCTGAGACCCGTGACGGCGTCGACGAGCGCGGCACCGACCACTCCGGGGGAGCCGAGCACATCGGAGAGAGAAGCTTCGAGTGCGCGCACCAGTACCCCTTCACGTTCTGAACCCCGGTAGCGTACTTTATTCCATCATTTTCACGAGGCGACCACAACCGGCGACTTCTTGCTATTTTGTTCCTGCACACGGGAGTTCTGCCCGGAAGTCACGCAAAGGACGAACAGCGCATGAACATTGACGACGCACTCAAGGACGCGATGGCCATCGAGGGGGCCATCGGAGTGGCCGTGGCCGACTACGAGAGCGGTATGTCACTCGGGTCCCTCGGCGGGGGGCAGCAGCTCGACCTGGAGATTGCGGCCGCCGCCAACACCGAGGTCGTTCGTGCGAAGATACGCGCCCTGGCCGCGCTGTCGATCGACGATGTCATCGAGGACATCCTGATCACCCTCGGCACCCAGTACCACCTGATCCGCCCGCTGACCCGCAGTCACGGCTCGCTCTTCCTCTACCTGGCGCTGGACCGCTCGCGCGGCAACCTTGCGCTCGCCCGGCACGGTCTCAAGCGCATCGAGGCCGCTCTCGACGTCTAGCCGAGGGCGGGCCGGCGGCCCGGGTCTCCGCGCCCCGTCCGGAAGGCCCGCCCGGAAGCCCTGCCTGAAGGGCTGCCCGAAGGCCCGCCCGGAAGGCCCGCGCGGGCCGCGTTTCACGCGTGGAATTCCGGACGGAGCGAATGCGGGGCGTGACGAACCGACTACGGGGATCCGTCCGTGGGAATCGGGCCGCGAATATCGCGGGTGCGCGCCGACCATGGAAATGCGTGACTTTCCGATGACTGGGCGTCATATTCGCCCCGGCTGTTCCGGCCGGCGACGGAGCGCCGGAATACCGTGGTCGAACCGCCGGAGCGCCGGTGTTTCGGCGGTGCCGCGGAACCGGCTCGACCACGCCGCGCGCGGCACGAAGGCGCGCCGCCGAGCCGCCGCGCCGGACGGCAGGGGAAGCGGGGGAGCCCGATGGGTACCGCTGGTAGTTGCCGGTTGCCTGTGATCGCCTCTGATCCGCGAAAGGAATGGAGCATGCACGTCACCCTCGCCGAGGAGCTGATGCTGTTGTCGCTGGACGACAAGTCCGGTGCTGCGAAGGCGGGTACGACCGCCGGCTGGGCGGTGGCGGGCGGGTTCCTCGCGGACCTCGCGCTGGCCGGGCGGGTCGTGGTGGACGACGGTCGGCTGACCGTCACCGACCGCACGCCGACCGGCGAGCCCCTGCTCGACGGGCGTCTCGACCGGCTCGCCGAGTGGGCGGAGCGCAAGGGCGCCGGAAAGGCCAAGCCGGCCGAGTGGCTGGCCAAGGACCAGCCGACGGCGATCCGGGACACCGTCCAGCGGCTGTGCGAGCGCGGCCTGGTCGTCGAGGAGCGCCACCGCGCCCTCGGCCTCTTCCCGGTCCGCCGCTACCCGGAGGCGGACGGCTCCGTCGAGCGCGCCCTGCGCGCACGCCTGGCCGCCGTGGTCCTGGACGGCGCCGAACCGGACGTCCGCACCGCCACGTTGATCGCCCTCCTGCATACCGCCCGCCTGTACAAGGTGGCCTTCCCGGAGCAGCCCCGCAAGCAGGTCGAGCCGCGCTTCGCGGAGATCGCCGAGGGCGACTGGGCGGGCGAGTCCGTCGGCCAGGCGATCCGGAACATGCAGGCCGCCGTGGCCGCCATCGCGGCCGTCACCATCGCCACCACGGCCGCCACCACCGTCATCACCTGAGCCGGCAACGGCGCCGGGCCCGCCCCACGACTCGGTTCTGATGAACGTCGCAACTATCGGGCAGCCTCACAGGACGGCGACCGCCAGCGTGATCGCGACCAGCACCATCAGCAGCCCGAGCGCCACGAAGCCGTACTCCAGGGGCCTGCGTTCGCGGCCGTCCACCAGGACCTGCCGGGGGTCGGCCGGGTCGTAGCGGACCTGCACGTGGCCGCCGTCCGGCAGCGGGTGGCGTGGGGTGGACGGGACGGGCGAGAAGACCTCCACCACCCGGCCGTCCTCGGTCTCGAACTGCAGCAGCGGGCGCGGTGGCAGCGCGCGGTCCTCCGGGGCGGGGACGCGGGCGCGCACCAGGGCCTGGGCCGGGACGCCGACCCGGCGCAGCCGCCGCAGGTCGCGCAGCCCGACCACCCCGGCGAGGTAGGCGACCACGCCGCCCAGGCCGCCGAACACCACCACGGCGAATCCGGCCGTCCCGCCCACCGCGCCTCCCTGTCCGAATCGCCCCCGGACACCCCAGTATTGCCGACCGCAGGCACTCCTGACGCCTGGAACCCACCCAGTTCACGGTGGAGCCCCGCCACTCCGGAAAAGGGGTGACGGGGCCCTCAGGGCGGCGCGTGTACGTCAGACGTCGCCGAACTCGCCGGTACGGACGGCGGCAACGAAGGCCGCGAAGCCATCGGGGGAGAAGGCGAGGGCCGGGCCCTCGGGGTCCTTGGAATCGCGGACGGGGACAACACCGGGACGGGGCGATGCGCCGGAGGCCGGGAATGGCCGCGACGTACAATCGCAGTGAAGGCGAAGCGCCAGGCCGAGATTCCGGCACCGGTGTGAGGGAGGGGCCAGGATGTTCGGTTCGCGGAAGAAGCTCAACGACATGATGGCGCAGCTCAGGCCCGACCTGAGTCGGGAATCGCTCGGTGTCGGGCCCGACTTCCCGGGCGTCGCCCCGAACCCGTTGCTGAGCAGTGATGCACGCAAGCGCAATGCGGAACTGCGTACGGGGGCGCTTGCGCTCGGCGTTCTCGTCGACTGGCGGGAGGTCAACAGCAATCCACGCGTGGTCCTGATGCTCGACGTGGAGACCGCCAGCGGTATCTCGTTCCGCGGTATCGCGGACGAAAACCTCACGATCACCGAGCTCACCCGACTCGCCCCGGGACAGACGTTCCCCGTGCGCTACCGGCCGGCCGTCATGGACCACTACGTCGCCCTTGCCCGGGACGCGGACCCCGCCCACGTGCAGCAGCTCGCTGACGAGATCGCGAGCCGCAAGCGGACCTGACCCGAAGCCATTGGCCGGATCCCTGGAAGCCTCTTGAAGATCTTGCTCCGGCTGCCCGAGCCGGGCGCGCTTTCAACATCTTCATCAGGGAGCGGTCAGCCAGGAGACCCCGCCACTCCGGAAAGGAGTGGCGGGGTCTCGGGGCAGCGCGCGTACGTCAGACGTCGCCGAACTCGCCGGTACGGACGGCAGCGACGAAGGACGACCAAGCCGAAGCCGGGAACATGAGAGCAGGCCCCTCGGGGTCCTTGGAGTCGCGGACGGGAACGGCACCCTCTGCGACCAGGTTCCCGGCTACCTCGACGCACTCGCCGCCGTTGCTGCTGTACGAAGACTTGAACCACTGAGGCTCGGCGGTCACGGTAGATCCTCTCTTAGCTGCGTGATCAGGGCCACGGACGCATCCTGCGAGAGTGCTCGGGCCTGTAGTTGATAGTAGGTCGTGAGCATGGGCTGTACAGCGTCGCTGTCCCGCTCCAGGTTCCCTTGCTGGGCACTCTCGGCGTACGACATCAGGGAGCGGTCAGCCAGGGTGAGGATGTACACGGGGAGATCGAAAGCCCTGGCCTCCCCTATGCAGAACGGGGCGACCTGAAGCACGGTGTGCGGCAGGCGGGCAAAGCTGAGCAGACGGTCAAACTGGGCTGCCATCACCGCATCGCCGCCGACCGGCCGACGGAGGCAGCTCTCATCCAGGACGGCGTGGATCACGGGCGGAGGCTCACGGTTCAACTTCGCTTGTCGACGCTCAAGATATCGCACCCGTTCGGCGGCCTGATCCTCTGTGATGCTGCCTCGGTCTACGGCTGCCGCTGCAATGGCCCGTGCGTACTCCATGGTTTGAAGTACCCCCGGCACGATGCCCAAGGTGAACAGCCGAAGCTCTCGAGCCTTCGATTCCTTGGCCACGTATGCCGGGAACCCCTCAAGCAGAGTCGAAGACTCGACCTCAAGCGCCTTATTGGTGAAGACTCGATCCATCCCAAATGCGGTGTCAAGTTGCCGTGCCACGCGTGGAGTCGGGCGTCGGTGACCATTTTCCAGATGCGAGATGTGGGTTGGGGAACAGCCGATCATCTCTGCCACGTCCTTCTGTGTCCACCGCCGTTCCTCGCGCGAACTGCGGAGGAACGCGCCGAACTTGGCCTGGGGGGAGGCGGCGGGGTCTAGCTCAGACCTGTTCATGGGCCAAACTTTCTACTCAGCAAGCAGATCCGTCAGGTTGAACACCCGTCAAGCCTAGAGGACAGTTGGTGCCCCTGAGTAGTCATCGCACTACGGATCGGAGCCCTCCATGTCCGAAGACTCGAAATCCACGCTGCCCGACTTCGTTCGCAACGAGGTGGTGCGGGACCTGAAGCACCGTGACGCCGACGGCAAGCCCCGAGAGGGGGTCTTCATGGAGATCCTCTGCGGGGCGGCCTTCCTGAGGCCGATCGGCGGGGGACAGGAGTGGACGACCAGGCCGGACCAGTTGCGGCAGTGCGACCCCCGGGAGATCGCGCCCGGCGCCGGGTGCAACCCGCGCCGCCGGCCGCTCTCGTGACCGTCGAACTGGCCGCCGCAACGGCCGCCTTGGCGGGGGCATCGCCGCCGCTCCGACCCGCGATGCGCCCTCGCCCTCGTGTGGCGAAGAGGTGAATCTCCTTGAATGAACGTCGAGTTGATGTCATGACTGCCGCTCAGTGTGACCTTCGATGTATCTCTCCGGCCGGCGTGTGGTGCGGGTGGGAACCGGACCCGCCGGACTGACAGGCTCCCGTCGTCGCAGCGTGAGTGCTCATCGTCTGCGACGACGGGGTTCAACGCCCGTCCGCGAAAGACGGCCGCGGACGGGTGAGTACCGGCGGGCCTACTTCCCTGCCGGTCGGCTCCGAGGGCGTGTTGGTGCCGGGCCCTCGTCGAGCCACACCGCTCCCCGCCAGTCACCCCCTTCTGGCGGGGAGCGGCCGTCCCCTTAATCACCGGCCGGTGGAGTCCTGACCTCCTCTGACCGGAACCCCCGTTCTGGCCCGCGCTAGATGGTCACGCGGACAACCTGGACGGGCCTGAAACTCCCGCCCCCGGCGACCCCGGGGGCGGGAGCCAGTGTTCGCACTGGCACGCGCCCCAAACGCTCCCTCCGGGTCGGGTAGTTGATGGAGCTGGAGGGGCGGCATCACCGCAATGTTCAGCATGTGCGCCGCAACGCAACGTGAGGAGTGTTTGTGAACGACACCGCAACGCTGCCCGCCATTACTTCCCGCCCGTGGGGCGCCGGTCGGCTCGCGCCGTACTCGGCCTCCGTGCGCCTCCCGTTCTCCACCGTCACCATCGACCCGGTGACGCAGCTCGGCGTGTTCCACGACAGCGCCGGCCTGGTGGTTGAGATGGGCAGGCACGGTACCAGCGCGGGAACCGAGACCAACACCACCACGAACCAGGACTCGAAGAACGACCAGGGCCACGACCAGGACAGCTTCTGGCATGGGGGGACGCGGGAAAACCATGCATCACCGCGGTGCAGCTCCGCATCACCGAGGACGCCCACATCTATTGGATCGCCGACAACCCGGCGCTTCGCTGGCAGCACAGCCTGACTTGATCATCGACAGCTGCTCAGCAGGACCGCCGGTAGCCTGGTTGGCGAACTACCCCGAGTGAAGGAACGCCTGGATGGACGACGAATCGCTGTCACAGTGGGCGGAGCGACGCGATCGACACCTGCGCCCGGTGGGTCAGTTGAAGGCTGTCATCGTCGGTCACGAGAACCGGCCCTCTCACCTCCACCCGGACCTTCCTCGCCTCCTCCTCCGCTGGGACGGCTACCAGTGGACTCCTGAGGGCTACGCCGAGAACTACGCGAGCGCTCAGAGGTTTCTGCACGGCATCTCGGGTGACGGGGTGATTCAAGGAACGCCACCGCCAGCCCGTAAGAATTCGGTTGGCAGGCACCGAAAGCCGGCCTGAAACACGAAAGGGGTCCCTCCCCCTATCTGGGGGGAGGAGCTTCTCTACGTCCTGGATCAGATGGTCTGCCGGGCCCGTGACATGCGTGAGGATTGGTTGTCACAACTGCTTTGGGGTTGGCGGGAACTGGCCGTTGTCGGATGGCGGGCAAGCTGCCAAGCTCAGCGTTGAGGCTGGTGGCATCAGCGGCGTCGGCACCGATCTTCACGGGGGGACCAGAATGAAACGGAACCTGAGGCAGCGCCTGGTGCGGACTGCCGTGGCCGGCGCTCTGGCAGCCGGAGGGCTCGCGCTGACGACCGGACCCGCCCACGCGGACACCGGGGACTACCCGGTCACCCTGAAGACGACCCACCATGTGGGGCTGTACTGGTCGCCCTGGACGGCCAACAAGGACATCCACCGTGACCTTGCCCCCGGGGATTTTGTGAACGTCCGCTGCTGGGCGGTTGGTGAGGACATCGCCCAGCAGGGCGACGTTTGGTATTACATCAACACCGAGTACTACTACGGGTCTATCGGTCGGCAATACTTCAACGACTATGTGTATGGCGCATATGTCGACAACTATGACCTGTGGCACGCGCGAGGCAGCAACGGCCTCCCCCAGTGCTGAGGGACTGACTTCAGATGCCCCTCCCCGAAACGGGGAGGGGCATCGTTGCGTTGGGGGGGTCAGAGGCGGACGATCCGCGTGGTGGTGCGGACGGCGAGTGTTCGTCCCTGTGTCAGATCTTGCCGAGCGGGGTGTCCGGGTCGGCCAGGGCCTTCGGGTCCACCGTCCGGCCGGAGCGCACGAGTTCGCGGATCGGGTCGGTGACGTCCCAGACGTTGACGTTCATGCCCGCCAGCACCCGGCCGCCGGTCAGCCAGAAGGCGATGAACTCGCGGGTGGCCGGGTCGCCCCGGAACACCACCTGGTCGTAGCCGTCCGGTTCGACGTAGCCGACGTACTCCAGGCCAACGTCGTACTGGTCGCTGAAGAAGTACGGGATCCGGTCGTACACCGCGTCCGGGTGCCCGAGCATTGCGCGGGCGGCGGTCTGCGGCTGGTTGACGGCGTTGGCCCAGTGTTCGACCCGCAGGTGCGTGTCGAACAGCGGGTGGTAGGCGTTGGCGACGTCGCCGGCCGCGTAGACGTCCGGGTCCGAAGTGCGCAGCTGCTGGTCGGTCTTGATGCCGTTGTCGATCTCCAGCCCGGCGGCCTCGGCCAGGCCGGTCGCCGGGGTGATGCCGATGCCGACCACCACCGCGTCGGCCGGCACCGTGGTGCCGTCGCCCAGCCGCACGCCGCTCACCGTGCCGCCGGAGCCGGTCAGTTCGGTGACCTCGACGCCGAACCGCAGCTGGACGCCGTGGTCGCGGTGCAGATCGGCGAAGACCTGCGCCACCTCCCGGCCCAGCACCCGCAGCAGCGGCAGTTCGGCGGCCTCCAGCACCGTCACCTCGGCGCCGGCCTCCCGGGCCGCGGCCGCCACCTCCAGGCCGATCCAGCCCGCGCCGATCACCGCGACCCGGGCGCCGGGGCGCAGCGCGGCCTTGATCCGGTCGCTGTCCTCGACCCGGCGCAGGTAGAGCACGCCGTCCTGGTCCGCGCCCGGCACCGGCAGCCGGCGTGGGGTCGAGCCGGTGGTGAGCAGCAGTTTGGCGTACTCGACCTGGCCGTCGTCGGTGAGCGTCACGGTGTGTCCGGCCGGGTCGATCGCGGCCACCGCCGTGCCCAGCCGCAGCGTGACGTCCTGCTCCCCGTACCACTGCGGCGGGTGGACGTAGATCTTCTCCCGGGGCGTCTTGCCGAGCAGGTACCCCTTCGACAGCGGCGGCCGCTCGTACGGGCGGTCGTGTTCGTCGCCGATCAGGACGATGCCGCCCCGGTACCCGGCCTCGCGCAGCGCCTGGGCGGCCTTCGCGCCGCCCAGGGACGCCCCGACGATCACGATCGGCCGCTCGCGCCCGCCGCCCTCCGCCGTTCCCGCTGTTCCCGCCGTGCCCGTGCCCATGCTGAACTCCTCGCTCTCCGGCCGGAATCAGGGGCCAGCCTGCCGCCGTCCGGGTGGCGTGTCGAGGCCGTGCCGGGCGCGCCGCGCCGCGCTCCCCCGTACGGGTGAACGCGATCCGGTGCGCGAGTCCGGTGCGCGAACCGCTACGGGGGCGGTCAAGGAATCCGCTACGGGGCTCGCTACGGGGTCATCGCCTCCCGGACCAGCGCGGTGTCGGCGAACTGCTCGAAGCGGACGATCCGGCCGCCGCGCACCGTGAAGTGGTGGGCGACCCGCACCGCGAGCGGCTTTCCGGTGGCCTTGTGCACGGCCGTGTAGCGGGCCAGCACCACCACGTTCTCGCCGTCGACCACGTAGGTGTCGTCGTGCGCCGTCCAGTTCTCCCAGGCGGCGGCCAGGCGCTCCATGACGTTGGCGGTGACGCCCTTCGGGGTGCGGTAGGTGCCGGCCAGCGGGAAGCCGGCCATCTCGGTCCACTCCACGTCGTCGGCGAGCGTGGCGCGCAGGGCGGCCAGGTCGCCGTGGGCGGAGGCCAGGTACTGGCGGCGGACCACGTCGGCCGGGGCGGAGGACTCGGCGAACGAGGCGGTGTCCCTCGGGATCTCGATCATCGTCGCTCAGCCCCAGGCCATCTCGCCCATGGCGACCTTGGTGCCGAGGTCGACGGCGATCTTCAGCCCCAGGTCGGGGAAGCGCCGTTCCAGCGCCTCCTTCGCGGCGGTCGCGTCCGGGGCCCGGCCGATCTCGGTCTCGAAGGCGCGCAGGTAGTCCCGGGTGTGGCGGACGGAGGTGAGGTCGGTGGCCGCGCCGGCGGTGCGGTGGCCGGCCGCGACGAACTGCGGTTCGAGCGCCTCGATCCCGTCCAACAGGTCGATCCAGGCGGCGCGTTGGGCCTGTTCGGGGGTGTCGGCCGTCCACACGTGCAGGCCCTCGAAGAGCAGCACGCCGCCGAGTACGGCGTGGTGGTGGTGCTGCCAGAGGTAGTGCCGGTCGGGCAGGTGGAAGTCGGCGCCGCGCAGCTCGAACCGGTGCCCCTCGAAGACGAGTTCGTCCCCGTGCAGCACCTCGGGGCGGACCAGCCGGGTGGGCAGCTCGGGGCCGAGGTGGGCCCAGGCCTTGAGCTTGCCCTCGAACGTCTCCTGGATGTGCTCGACGGTGGAGGCGGTGGCCAGGAACCGTGCCTCCGGGAAGGCGTCCTGGACCTCCTGGGCGCCGAAGTAGAAGTCCGGGTCCCCGTGGCTGACGAAGACCGCTGCCAGCCGCTTGCCGGCGGCGCGGATCCGCTCCACCAGCCGGCGGCCGTCGGAGCGGGTGAACCCGGCGTCCACCAGCAGGGCGTCCTGCGGGCCGGTGACCAGGACGGAGGTCTTGTTGAGCGAGCTGTCGGGGCTGTCGATGATCTCGAAGTCGAGAGCACTCATGGGTCTGTTGTCCTTCCTCCTGCCGAGCACGCCTCGCCGCCAGCATCGGCCTTGCGGGTGCGCTCCGCATCCGGAGGAGGGGCGGGGGTGGGACCGGGCCCGATCCGAACCGCGCCGGGGGCTCACGTCGTCGGGGCCAGTCGCAGCACCGCCAGCGCCCCCAGCAGGGTCGCCCCGGCCAGCACCGGCCACAGCACCCCCGGACCGGCCGCCAGCAGCGCCATCAGCGTCGCCGGCGCCGCCGCCCGGCCCACGCCCGAGGAGAGCTCCCAGCGTGCCAGCGCCCGCCCCAGCAGGTGTGGTGGGGCGGCGGCCGTCACCAGGGCCGTCCCCGCACCGGTGTAGAGGATCTCGCCCAGCGTGAACACCACCGAGACCGCCGCGGCGCCCGCCGCGCCCGCCGTGCCGCCCAGCGACCCGACCGCCCAGTACCCCAGGTAGGCCAGGGCCAGCGTCACCCCCGAGGCGGCCAGCACGGCCCGCCGCGAACGGTCCGCGAGCCGCAGCACCAGCACCAGCTGCAGCGCGACCACCAGCACGGTGTTGCCCACGAACACTCCCGACGACCACGCCGGGGAGGCGTGCAGGTGCAGCACCAGCAGCGCCGGCAGCGCCACCTCCAGCACGTCGAAGCAGAACGCGTACGGCAGGTTGGCGAGGCTCAGCAGGCTGATCCGCCGCAGCGACTCGCCCTGCTCCCGCACGTCCACCGCCCGGTCGGCGGCCCGGTGTGGCGCGCGCACCCGCAGCGACAGCACCAGCGCGGCGGCGGCCAGGCAGGCCGCGCCCGTCGCCCCGGCCAGCACCCGGATCGCGCCCGCCCCGCCGGTCACCACCAGCGTGGCCAGCAGCGCCCCCGCGCCCAGCCCCGCGTTGCGCAGCGACCGCCCGGCCGCCAGCGCGGCGTCCCGCAGCCGGCCCTCGGTCAGCGTGCTGACCACCGCCGCGTGCGTGGTCGGCCAGGACTGGCTGCCCACCCCGATCAGCACCGACGCCGCCACGAACCCCGGCAGGCCGTCCGCGACCAGCAGCGCCAGCGCGCCCGCCGCCCGCACCGCCAAGGTGGCCGCCGCCGGGAGGGTCCGGGCGCCGCGGTCGATCCACCGGCCGGTCAGCGGCATCACCAGCAGGCCCGCCACCATCCCCGCCGACATCGCCAGCCCCGCCGCCGCCGCGCCCAGGTGCAGCACCCCGATCCCGTACAGCAGCAGGAACGGCCGCAGCAGGCCGGAGCCCACCGCGTCCACCACCAGCGCGGCCGCGTACCGGGGCCCGCCCGCGGCGGTCAGCAGCCGCAGCAGCGTGAACGGGCCCCGGCGGCTCGTACCGATCGGCGGGGCCGGCGGCCGGCCGTCGCGGGCGGCGGTGTGGTCGCGGGCGGCGGCGTGGTCATGGACGGACTTCTCCTGGATCAGGCTCATGGCCGGTACCGTCCGCCCTGCCCGGCCCGCCGGGCACGTCGATTGACGCTAACCGTCAATCGACGCGGGAGCGGATCCGGGCGGGTGGCAGGATCGCCGTCGTGAGCGAACCGATCACCAAGAGGCGCGGGTGGGCGGACGCCCCTGCCGGGAGGAGCACGGCGGGCGCATGACCGTGACCATCGACATCACCGGCCTGCCCGACGAGCGCCTGCTCTTCACGCCGTCCCCGCTGGGCGAGCTGACCGCGATGCTGGACGTCCTCGCCGAGCCCGCGCACCACCCCGCGCTGCACGGCTGGGCGTCCAGCACCGCCGCGACGATCCCGCCGGTGCTGTCCGAGCGGCTGCTGGAGGCCGACTTCCTCTGGCGCTCCTCCCGCGCCGACTTCCTCGTCCCCGGCCTGCCCGGCGCCACCCTGGCCGACGAGCTCGACGCCGTCGACCGGATGGACGACGAGCTGTACGTCGCCGCCGCCCTCGTCACCACCTGCGGCTCCTCCCGGCCGGCCCGCCGGGTGTCCTCCCCGCTCACCGACCCGGTGGCCAACGAGCGGGCCCGCGAACTCGCGCTCGCCCGGGGCCCCCGGCAGGCCGCCTTCGCGGACCGGCTGCTCGCCGACCCGCCCGCCGTCCGGGCCCTCGTCCGGCGGATGCTGGAGGACTGCGAGTCGGCGTTCTTCGCCGACGCCTGGCAGCGCGTCCTGCCCGCCCTGGCCGCCGACGCCCGGCGCAAGGCCGACCTGCTGGCCCGGCGCGGCCCCGCCGAGGCGCTGGCCGCGGTCTCACCCTCCGTCACCCTCGACCAGAGCGCCGACGGGCGGCGGCGGATCGTCATCGACAAGCTCCAGGACAACGCCACCAGCGGCACCGACGGCGGCGGCGTCACCCTCATCCCCACCGCCTTCGGCCGGCCCCACCTCGTGGTGGTGTACACCCCCGGCTGGCGTCCCGTCCTCCAGTACCCCGTCGCCGAGGCGGGCATCCCCGAACCCGTCTCGTTGGCCCTCGTCCAGCAGCGGCTGGAGGCCCTCGCCCACCCCGTCCGGCTGCGCCTGGCCCGCACCATGGCCCGCGGCGCGCACACCACCGGCGAACTCGCCACCACCTGGCAGCTCAGCGCGCCCGAGGTGTCCCGGCACCTGGCCGTCCTGCGCAAGGCGGGGCTGCTCATCACCCAGCGGCGCGGGCGGTACATGCTCTACCAGCTCGACCTTCCGGGCAGCGCCCGGCTCGGTTCGGACTTCCTGGAGGCGTTGCTGCGGTGAGCGGTGTCGTGGTGACCGGCGGGCCGGCGAACCGGCAACAGGTGAGCGGGAACAGCGGGGGAGCGGAACGCGTTCGTCCGGGCATGACCGACGACGCCTCACCCCGCATCCTGCGCTACGCCGCCTTCACCACCCGCCCCGAGGGCGGCAACCCGGCGGGCGTCGTACTCGACGCCGCAGGCCTGACCGACGAGCGGATGCTCGCCATCGCCGCCGAGCTCGGCTACTCCGAGACGGCCTTCCTGACCGCGGGAGCGGCCGAAGGCGCCTACGGAGTCCGGTACTTCAGCCCGCTCACCGAGGTGCCGTTCTGCGGCCACGCCACGGTCGCCTCCGCCGTCGCGCTCGCCGCCCGCACCGGCCCCGGGCACTACGTCTTCACGACGGCCGCGGGCGAAGTCCCCGTACAGGTCGACCAGGACGCGGAGGGCGTCCTGCGCGCCACCCTGACCAGTGTCGAGCCGCAGGTGGAGGACGTGACCGACGCCGACGTCGACGAGGTCCTCGCCCTGCTCGGCTGGGCCCGCACCGACCTCGACCCGGCCCTGCCGCCCCGGATCGCCTACGCCGGCGCCCGCCACCTCGTCCTCGCCGCCGCCACCCGCGACCGCCTGGCCCGCCTCGACTACGACTTCGACGGCCTCGCCGCCTACACCCGGGCCCGCGACCTGGTGACCCTCCAACTCGTCTGGCGCGAGGCCCGGGACGTCTTCCACGTCCGCAACCCCTTCCCGGTCGGCGGCGTCGTCGAGGACCCGGCCACCGGCGCCGCCGCGGCCGCCTTCGGCGCCTACCTGCGGGAGCAGGGCGCGGCGGCGGCCCCGACGGTGCTGACCCTCCACCAGGGCGAGGACCTGGGCCGCCCGGGCGTGCTCCACGTCGAACTGCGGACGGCGGACAGCCGGATCCGGGTGTCCGGCGCGGCGGTGGCGATCCCGTAGCGCGAACGCGAACGCGAACGCGATCGGCCCGGTCCCGGCCCGGTCCCGGCCCGGTCCCGGCCCGGTCCCGGCCCGAGGCGTCCGGAAATTCGCTCGCATACGGGGCCCGGGTGGGCGAAGCTGCCCGGATGCAGCGAGCGAACGAACGCACCGTCACGGTCCATCTCACCCACGGGGGCGAGTACTTCGGCCCCGTGGGCCCGTTCGAGGCGGCGGGCGGGTGGTGGTCGTCGGTGGACGGGGTGGGAGCGCGGGCGGCCGAACTCGCCGGGGTGCCGGTGCTGGTGCTGCGGCTGGTGGAGGGGCGGAGCGAGCAGGGCGGGCGCGGCGGGCACGGCGGGCAGGTGTGCTACCACGCCGAGGCGCTGGAGCGGCCGACGGCCGTCGAAGCCAGGCCGCTGGACGCCGGGACGGCCGCGCTGCTCGGCCCCGCCGAGCGCCGCGCGGCCTGGGCCACGCCGGCCGGGCTGGGGGAGGCGCTGGCCTGGGCGGAGGCGGAGCTGGCCGGGGTCGGCCGTCCGGTCGCCGGCCCGGCGCGGCAGATCCGGACGTGGAACCTGTCGGGCCTCGTCCGCCTCCCGACGGCCACCGGCCGCGACGCCTGGCTGAAGACCACGACGCCCGCCTTCAACGCCCGGGAGGGCGAGGTGATCGCGCTGCTCGGCAGCGTCGACCCGGGGCTCGTGCCGCCGGTGCTGGCCGCCGACCCGGCGGGCGGGCGGCTGCTGCTGGACCACGTGCCCGGCGAGGACTGCTGGTCGCCGTCCCTCGACACCGTCGAGGAGGTGGTGCCCCGGCTGGTCGCCGCCCAGGCGGCGCTGGCCGCCGACGGGCGCGCGGCGACGGCCGGGCTGCGCGACCGGACGCCCCGCACCCTGCTCGCCCAGGCGCAGGCGCTGCTCGACCGGCTCCCCGGCGAGACCGACCTGACGCCCGGGGAACTGGCCGGCGTCCGCCGACTGGTCGCCGAACTCCCCGCTCTGCTGGAGGAGTTGGCGGCCTGCGGCCTCCCCGAGACCCTGGTGCACGGCGACTTCCACCCCGGCAACTGGCGCTCCGACGGCAAGCGTCCGGTGGTCGTCGACTACGCCGACTCCTACCTCGGCCACCCCGCCCTGGACGGGCTGCGCCCGCGCGCCTACCTCTCGCCGGAGCGCTGGCAGCACCTCGTCGAGGTCTGGCTGAAGGCCTGGAGCGAGCACGCGCCCGGATCCCGGCCGTGGCGCGCGCTGGAGCTGGTCGAACCGCTGTACCACCTGTCCTACGCGCTGCGCTACCAGGAGTTCCTGGACCACATCGAGGAGAGCGAACGCCCGTACCACGCGGGCGACCCGGCCGCCGAGCTGCGCGCGGCGCTGGCCTGTGGCGTTCCCGACCTCACGGGTCAGAACACCGAGGACGCGCCCTAGACTGCCGGGGTGGATCGGACGACGCCAGGCCCCGTGCTCCCGGAGCTGCCGCTCCAGGAACTGGAGTGCTTCTCCGTCCTGGTGCGCCAGTTGCACTTCGGGCGGACGGCGCAGCTCCTGGGCGTCTCGCAGGGCCGGGTCTCCCAGCTGATCAAGCGGCTGGAGGGCCGGGTCGGCGCCCCGGTGTTCGAACGGACCAGCCGGCGGGTCGAGTTGACCGAGCTGGGGCGCGAGCTGGCCGAGCAGGTGGTGCCCGCCGTCGACCGGCTCCGGGAGGGCTTCGAGGCGGCCCGCGCCCGGGCCGCCTCGACGGACCGGCCGCTGCGCCTGGGGTTCCAGTGCGCCGTGTACGAGCCGGTGGCCAGGGCGATCGCGGGCCTTCCGGAGGGCGCGGCCCAGCTCGTCGAACTGTCCTGGGGGGATCCGTTCTCGCACCTGGGCCGGGGTGAGATCGACCTGGCCATCGTGCTGTCCCCGTGCCGGGAGGACGGCCTGCGGGTGCTGCTGGAGTTCTCGCGGCAGCCGATGTACGTCGCCCTCTCCGCCGGGCACCGCCTGGCCGGGGCGGCGAGCGTCTCCACGGACGAACTGGCCGGGCTGGCGCTGATCGAACCGCGGGGGCCCGCCCCGGACTACTGGCGCCGGGTGAACGCCCCGCGGCAGGCGCCGGACGGGCGGGAACTGGCCTACCCGGCGGGCGCGGCCACGCTCCAGGAGGGGCTGTCGACGGTGGCCAGCACCCGCCTGGGGCTGCTGCTGTGCGAGGCGAGCACGGCGTACGTCCAGCGGCCGGACATCCGCTATCTGCCGGTGCCGGGCCTGGAACCGTCCACGCTGCTGGTGGTGCAGGGCGAGCGGCGGCCGCACCCGCTGGCCGGGGCCTTCGTACGGGCGCTCACCGCCGTGGGCGCGTGACGGCGGCGAGCAGCAGTCCGGCCGCCGTGATCAGCGCCGCCGTGAGGAGCACGGCGTGGGTCCCGGCCCGGTCGATGACCAGCCCGCCGGCGAGCGAGCCCAGCGCGATGCTCGCGTTGAACACGCCCGCCCACAGCGCCGCCGAGGCCTCGATCCGGGCGGGGTCGGCGATCCGGACCCAGGTCTGGGTGGAGATCGAGACCCCGCCGTACGAGGCGCCCCAGACGACGAGCGCGAGCAGCACCGCCACCACGCTCCCGGTGAGGAGCGGCAGCAGGGCGGTGGCGAGCGCGACGCCCGCGAGGGCGGTGGCCACGGCCGCCTTGGGGTGCCGGCCGGCCAGCGGGCCGAGGGTGAAGTTCCCGGCGACGCCGGCCAGTCCGTAGACCAGCAGGCAGGCGGCGATGACGCCGCTGCTCAGGCCTGCGTCGAGTTCGAGCACCGGCCGTACATACGTGTAGCCGGTGAAGTGGCCGAGCACGACCAGCGCCGTGACGGCGAGTCCGGCGGCGACGCCCCGGTTGCGCAGCGCGTCCGCGATCCGGTCGAGCCGGCCGCGCTCGTGGACGGGGAGGGCGGGGAGCGTGCGGGCGAGGACGGCGGCGGACACCGCGCCGAGCAGGGCGAGGGCCCAGAACGCGGAGCGCCAGCCGAGCAGTGCCGCGAGGTAGGTGCCGAGGGGGACGCCGAGCACCGAGGCGATGGAGACGCCGGAGAAGATCAGCGTGGTGGCGAGGGCGATCCGCGGCCCGTCGGCGAGGCGTGGGCCCAGCCCCGCGGTGATGCCCCACACGACGCCCATCGCGAGGCCGAGCAGGACGCGGGCGGCGGCCAGTACTGGGTAGCTGGGGGCGAGCGCGGTGAGCGCGTTGGCCAGCGACAGCAGCAGCATGAAGGCGATCAGCACGTGCTTGCGGTCCCGGAGCCCGGTGAGCGCGGGAACGAACGGGGACAGGACGGCGGCGAGGAGCCCGGTGATGGTCAGGGAGAGCCCGGTGACGCCGTCGGAGACGCCGAGGGTCTTCGAGACGGGGGTCAGCAGCCCCACGGGCATCATCTCGGCGGAGACCACGGTGAAGGTGGCGAGGGCCACGGCGGTGATCGGTGCCCAGCGGGGCGGGCTGCCGGGGGCGGCCGGGGGCGCGAGGGTGTCGGCGTCGGTCATGGGGCCAGCCCATCAGCCGCGCCGAGGGCGGAACAAGATCGATGAGCTCATCCGTCGATTAGCCAGGCTCATCGATCCGGGAACGCCCCCGGCCGCGCCCCCCGTGGTGGGGCAGGCGGGCCCGGGGGGGGCGGTCACGCCGCCGGGGCGGTACGGTAGCCACCCCCGGCCGAGTAGGGGGGCAGAG
>NZ_JBHXTQ010000085.1:0-38425 GCF_042677305.1 Kitasatospora sp. NPDC127121
ACGGCGACGATCAGATCGGCCAGCACCTCGCGGGCGTCGCCGACGATCGGCACGTCGGCGGGGCGGTTCTTGCCGATCTCGGCCGGGTCGATGTCCGCGTGGACGACCTTGGCGTGCGGGGCGAAGCCGTCCAGCTTGCCGGTGACGCGGTCGTCGAAGCGGGCGCCGAGGGTGAACAGCAGGTCGGCCTTCTGCAGCGCGGTGACGGCCGGGACGGAGCCGTGCATGCCGGGCATGCCCAGGTGCTGCGGGTGGCTGTCGGGGAAGGCGCCGAGCGCCATCAGGGTGGTGACCACGGGGGCGCCGGTCAGCTCGGCGAGGATCCGCAGCTCGGTGGTGGCCTGTGCCTTGATCACGCCGCCGCCGACGTACAGCACCGGGCGCTTGGCGCCCACCAGCATCTTCGCGGCCTCGCGGATCTGCTTGGCGTGCGGCTTGGTGACCGGGCGGTAGCCGGGCAGCGAGAGCTCGACCGGCCAGCGGAAGGTGGTGGTGGCCTGGAGCGCGTCCTTGGCGATGTCGACCAGGACGGGGCCGGGGCGGCCGGTGGCGGCGATGTGGAACGCCTCGGCGATCACCCGGGGGATCTCGGCGGGGTCGGTGACCAGGTAGTTGTGCTTGGTGATCGGCATGGTGATGCCGCAGATGTCCGCCTCCTGGAAGGCGTCGGTGCCGATCGCCTTGGAGGAGACCTGGCCGGTGATCGCGACCATCGGCACCGAGTCCATGTAGGCGTCGGCGATCGGGGTCACCAGGTTGGTCGCGCCCGGGCCGGAGGTGGCCATGCAGACCCCGACCCGGCCGGTGGCCTGGGCGTATCCGGTGGCGGCGTGGCCGGCGCCCTGCTCGTGGCGGACCAGGATGTGGCGCACCTTGGCCGAGTCCATCAGCGGGTCGTACGCGGGAAGGATGGCCCCGCCCGGGATGCCGAAGACGGTGTCGGCGCCCACGGCCTCCAGCGAGCGGATGAGCGACTGGGCGCCGGTCATGGTTTCGACGACGTGCTGGGGAGCGGGAGCGTGGGCGGCCGTGGTGTCCCCGCGGCGGGGGGATGCGGCGTGCTCAGTCATCTGCCTGTCTCTTCTCGGAATGTGCCGGCCCGGTGGTTTCGGGCCCCGGTGGTGCGAGGGTGGGGTCCCGGTTTCGGGCCGATCGCCGGCTCTGCCTCAATCGTCCCGCTTCCTCCCCGCGAATCGGGGCGGATCGGGCGGTCGGGGCCAGGGGTCTTGCGGTGGTGGAACAGCGTCAGTGCAACAAAAAACCCCTCGTGCCAAGGGCATGCGAGGGGTGGCGCGTCGGTCTGTCACAAGCGGGGGGTGTGAACCCGCTCAGCCGACGCGCCCGCCAAGTACGAGAATTCGGGTGCGCATGGCAACGACCCTCCTCCTGTCCGGGGGCACGTGTCAAGCAGGTGGGATGACCGTCTCGCCATGCGGACCTGGCCCTGGACCGGTCACCGCGCGGCGTTCGGGCAGGTCGGGGGCACCGTGGTGATGCACGACACGCCCCCCGCCGCCCTCCCCGCGGCCACCCGTCCGGGCCTCCGCGGCCAGGTACGCGCGCCGGGCCGAGACCGAGCCGAGCGGTCTGGGCAGCGGGTAGCCGCGGCGCACCAGCGCCCGGCGCAGCCGGGTCTCGTCCAGCGGCGGCGCGAAGGCCGAACCCTGGCCCTGCCGGCAGCCCAGCTCCTGGAGCGCGGCGACCTGGCGGGGCAGGTCCACCCCCTCGGCGCCGGTGACCAGGCCGAGGTCGTGGCCGAGCCGCAGGGCGTGCCCGGCGAGCGTGCGGCTGAGCGCGGACTCCCCGAGGTCCTGCACCAGCGTGCGGTCCAGCTTGAGGCCGTCCAGGGGCAGCCGGGCCAGCTCGCCGAGCGAACCGCTGCCGGCGCCGTAGCCGGCCAGCACGGTGGTGACCCCGAGCCGGCGCAACGCGGCCAGCCGGCGGCCGAGTTCGTCGGCGAGCGAGTCCGGGCCCATCCGGGCCACCTCGATCACCAGCTCGCCGGCCGGCAGCCGGCTGTCGCGCAGCGCCGCGGCCACCGTCTCGTACAGGCCGGGCGAGCACAGCCGCTCGGTTGAGAGCCGGACGGCGACCGGGACGGGCGCGGGGCCGCTGCGGCTGCGGCCGGACTGGCCGCGCCGGTTGGCCGCGGCCGTCACCGCCTCCTGGACCAGCCAGCGGGAGAACCGGGTGGCCGCGTCGCCGTGGTCGGCCGAGCGCAGGAACTCGGCCGGAGTGAGCAGCAGGCCGCCCGCCGAACGCCAGCGGGCCTGCGCCTCGACGCCGGTCACCGCGCCGCTGCCGAGGTCCACCACGGGCTGGTGGAGCAGGGTGAAGCCGCCCTCCCGGACGGCGGCCCGCAGCCGCTCCTCCAGTTCGGTGCGGCGCTCCAGATCGGCCCGCATCGCGGGGTTGTAGAGCACCACCCGGCCCTTGCCCTCGGACTTGGCCCGGTACATCGCGAGGTCGGCGTTGCGCATCAGCTCGTCGGTGGCCGCCCTCGGGTCGGCGGCCGGGCCGCGTTCGGGGGTGCCGAAGGCGATGCCGATGCTGGCGGCGACACCGAGTTCGGCGCCGCCGATCCAGTACGGCTCGGAGAGCGCGATCCGCAGCCGCTCGGCGAGCTCCTGGACCTGGAGCCGGCCGAGCGGGCCGCAGACCAGCGCGGCGAACTCGTCGCCGCCGAACCGGGCGACGGTGTCCCCGCAGCGGACGGCCCCCTGGAGCCGGCGGGCCGCCTGCACCAGCAGTTCGTCGCCCACCTGGTGGCCGGCCGTGTCGTTGACCGCCTTGAAGCCGTCCAGGTCGAGGAAGAGCACCGCGACCCCGACGCCGCCCTCGCCCTGCTGGCCGCGGGCGCCGAGGGCGGCCCGCAGCCGCTGGGCGAACAGCGCCCGGTTGGGCAGGTCGGTGAGCGGGTCGTGGAAGGCGTTGTGCTGCAACTGGGCCTGGAGTATCACGCGTTCGGTCACGTCCCGGCTGTTGAGGATCAGGCCGTCACGGTGCCGGCTGACCGTCGACTCGACGTGCAGCCACTCGCCGCCGCCCGAGCTGATCCGGCACTCCACCCGGGCGGACGGCTCGGCGGTGCCCGGGGAGCGGTGGGCGGTGAGCCGGACCCTCGCCAGGTAGCGGCGGACCTCGGCGAGCACCCGGTCCACGTCCTCCGGGTGGACCAGGTCCAGCAGGTTTCCGCCGACCAGTTCCTCCGGGTCCCGCCCGTAGACGCCGAGCGCGGCCGGGGAGACGTAGGAGAGCACGCCGTTGGCGCCGGCGATCATGATGACGTCGCTGGAGCCCTGCACCAGGGAGCGGAAGTGCGCCTCCTTGTGGGCGAGTTCCTGGGCGAGCGAGAGGTTGTCGAGCAGCATCACGCCCTGGCGCAGGATGAGCGCCAGGCCGACGGTGCAGGCCGCCGCGGCCACCACCCGGTCCAATTCCCGCCCGCCGAGGGCGTTGTAGAGGATCCCGGCGGTGCACACCGCGGCGGCCGCGTACGGGGTGAGCGCGCTGAACGTGGTGGCCACCCGGCGGCGCGGCAGGCCTCCGGCCGAAGGGTGCTCGCGCAGCGGGCGGCGCCAGCGCGGCGACCACGGCGCCCAGGCCAGCAGCAGGCTGCCGGAGAACCAGCCGGCGTCCAGCAGTTCGCCCGAGCGGTAGCTGCTGCGCAGCTCCGGGGAGGTGAACAGGGCGTCGCACAGGACGGTGACGGCCAGCGCCACCATCGCGGTGTGCACGGCCGCCCGGTTGCCGTCCCGGCCGCCGAAGCGCAGCCCGACGACCAGGCTGACCAGCAGGATGTCCAGCACCGGGTAGGCCAGGTTGAGGGCCAGCCGCAGTGGCGAGCCGACCTCGCCGGCGGCGATCCGGCCGAGCGCCAGGCTCCAGCTGAGGGTGAACAGCGAGCCGGCGATCAGCCAGCCGTCGAGCAGCAGGCAGAGCCAGCCGGCGGCCGAGCGCGGGCGCTGGGCGAGCACCAGGACACCGGTGATGGCGAGCGGGGAGAACAGCAGGAAGGCGTACTCGGCGAGCGAGTCCTGCGGCAGCGGGCTGCGGGCGACCAGTTCGTACCAGCCCCAGGTGCCGTTGCCGCAGGCCACCATGAGCGAGGAGAGGCCGAACAGCAGCCAGGCCGGGCGGGCGCGCCCGCCGGCTGTGCAGCCGTACACCAGGCAGGACAGCGCGGCCGCGAGCGCCGCCGCGGCCAGGCCGAAGTCGCCCATGAAGATGGAGAGTTGGAAGGATCCCCAGCCGGTGGCGGCGCCCAGGGCGTAGGCCAGGCAGAGCGCGCCGAGGACGAGGCCGGGCAGCGTCCGGCTCTCCCGGAGCCGGTTCAGCGGGCCGCGCCGGCCGGGGGCGGGCGGGCCGGCTGCGGCTGCGCCGGGCGCGGACGTGTCGGGCTCGGACGCGTCGGCGGGTGGCACGCCCGGCCGTCCGGCCCCGGGCAGCACCGTATCGGTGGAGCTCACTCGGCCTCTCCCCCTCCGGCCCGGGGCCTGGCGCCCCGGCCACGGGCCACCGGCCGCGCGCCTCTCGGTCGTACGCGGTGGCCTGGCGCCCCGTCAGGACGGAGGCCCAGGGGGTGGGCGGCCTTCCGGTCACCACACCGCACCGATGTTCCCGATCGGGACCCTACACCAAATCCGTCACTCAATGACACATGCACTCAACTTAGAGTAATGGCGAGGGGGTGGGGAAATGCACCCGATTCCGGCGGATCGGCCCGGTTGGCGGCGGCGCGCGACCAGGGGCTCACGCGGCGCGCACGGGAGCACGCGACGGCGCCCGGCCCCGGGCCGCCCGGACCGGAGACGGTCAGGAGGCCCGGCGCCGGGCGCTCGGGTCAGCGGGAGGCCCGGGGGGACAGGGCCTACGCCGGATCGTCCGGGAACAGCCGCAGCCGGTGCGCCAGCGCTGCCGCCTCACCCCGGCCGGTGACCGCGAGCTTGCCCAGGATGTTGGAAACGTGCACGCTCGCGGTCTTCGGAGAGATGTACAACTCCTCCGCGATCTGCCGGTTGCTCCAGCCCCGCGCCAGCAACCGGAGCACGTCCCGCTCACGGGGGGTGAGGCCGAAGGACTCCCCGGCGGGCGGGGTCGCGGCCGGCCCGGCGGCCGGGCGCGCGGCCGCCACCGGGGTCAGCGTCAGCCCGGCCCGCTCGGCCAGGCCCGCGACCTCCGCCAGCAGCGGACGGTCACCCCGGACGGTGGCCAGTTCCCGCGCCTCGCGCAGCAGTTCGGCCCCGGCCTCGCGCCGCCCGGCCAGCACCTCGGCCTCGCCGGCCCGCAGCAGGGCGACCGCCAGCGGGTACGGCAGCCCCGTCGGCCGCAGCGCGGCGACCACGGCGGCCCACTGCTCCGGGGTGTCGGCGGCCTCGGCGCGGGCCAGTTCGCCCTCCAGCAGCCGGGCCCAGCCGTGGTGCATCGGCGCCCGCGGCCGCAGCCGGGCCGCCCGCGCGGCGATCGCGGCCAGTGCCTCGGCCCGGCCCGCCGCGGCCTCCGGCAGGCCCCGGCTGTCCGCCTCCACCGTGGCGGCCTCGACCAGCAGCGGGTACACGTCGGACTCGTGGCCGAGCCGCCCCTCCTCCGCCAGCGCGGTGAGCAGTTCCTCCCGGGCCTCCAGCGGCCGACCGGCGAGCGCGGCGATCCGCACCGCCAGCCGGCTGATCGGCACGCTGTGCTGGAGCTGGCCGACCCGGTTGGCCGACCGGGCCTGCGCCAGCATGGTCGCCGCGCCGGCCAGGTCCCCGCGCAGCAGCGCGAGGTCGCCGCGCATCCGGTCCAGGAACTCGGCGTGGGTGCCGGTCAGGCTGGTCAGCTCGCAGGCGTCGAGCACCTCGGCGGCCTCCCGGATCCGCCCCAGGTCGGTCAGCGCCTCGGCCAGGTTGCCGGTCAGGATGGTGCCGATGTTGCGCAGCAGGCCGTTGCCGTCCGCGTAGACCAGGCCCTCGCGGGCCAGCACCACCGCCTCCTCGGCCCGGCCCACCCCGCGCTGCATGCTGGCCAGGTTGTTGACGCCGCGCAGCAGCAGGTCGGGCACGCCCAGCCGGCGGGCCGCCTCGACCGCCCCGGCCAGTTCGGCCAGCCCGCCGTCGGCATCGCCGTGCACGTCGTAGCGCAGGCCGCCGAGCGTCATCCGGGCGTGCACCTCGACGGAGTGCGCGCCGACCTCCTGGGCGATCCGGATCGCCCGCTCGGCCAGCTCGATGTGCTCGGGGCCGGGCTTCTTGAGCATCGCCACCCCGGCGCCGAGCGCGAACACCTCGGCCTGGACGGCGGACGGCGGCAGGTGGTCGACCAGCCGGTGCGCGTGCAGGATCTCCTCGTCGTCGCCGGAACGGCGCAGATTGCCCAGCATCCGGGCCCGGTTGATCCGGAACCAGGCCGCGCGCACCGGGTGCACGGCCTCGTCGACCAGCCGCAGCCCCCGCCTGGCGAGGCTCAGGCCGCGCTCGCGGTCGCCGCAGCGCCGGGCCGCGACCACCGCCTCGGCCAGCACGTCGACCAGCTGGATCCGGTCGCAGTCCCCGTCGGCGGTGCTGTGGTCGCAGGAGCCCGGCGGGTAGGTCTCGGCCCAGTCGTACGGGCGCAGGGTGTGCGCCAGCACCTCCTCGGAGACCATGTCCCACAGTTCCAGGGCCCGTTCCAGCATGCCCAGTTGCTCGGCGAAGGCGTTGCGGCGGCGGGCCGCCCGGGCGGCGTCCAGGGCGGTCGGCAGGGCGCGGGCCGGGTCGTGCGCGTGGTACCAGTAGTTGGCCAGCCGGGCGGGCAGGGCGTCGCAGGAGACCAGCTGCGGCTGCGCCTCCACGGCGAGCGCGAACTTGCGGTTGATCCGGTGCCGTTCACCGGGCAGCAGGTCGTCCGAGACCGCCTCGCGGACCAGCGCGTGCCGGAAGCGGTAGCCCTCGCCCTCGCCGTCCGGGCGCAGGATGTTGGCGCCGACGGCCGCCCGCAGCGCCTCGATCAGCGCCTCCTCGTCGTCGTCCAGGACGGCCGCCAGCAGGGCGTGCTCGACGTGCGAGCCGCCCTCGGCGGCGATCCGCACCACCCGCTGGGCCTCCTCGACCAGGCTCTCCACCCGGACCAGCAGGATGTCGCGCAGCGAGTCGGTGAGCCCGGCGCCGCAGCCGTCCTCGAAGGCGGTGGCCAGCTCCTCGACGAAGAACGGGTTCCCCTCGGAGCGGCGGTGGATGCGGTCCACCAGCTTCCGGTCGGGGTCGGCGGTGCCGAGGATGCCGGCCAGCTGGGCGGCGACCTCGCCGCGGCCGAACCGCTCCAGCTCCAGCCGCTGGACGGTGCGCAGCCGTTCGAGCTCGGCCAGGAAGGGGCGCAGCGGGTGGCGGCGGTGCAGGTCGTCGGAGCGGTAGGTGGCGACCAGCAGCACCCGGGACCGGTGCAGGGTGCGGACCAGGAAGGCGAGCAGTTCGCGGGTGGAGCGGTCGGACCAGTGCAGGTCCTCGACGGCGAACACGAGGGTACGCTCCGCGCCGAGCCGCTCGAACAGCCTCGCGGTGTGCTCGAACAGCCGGGCCCGGCCGTACTCGTCGTTGGGTTCACCGTCGGCCTCGCCGAACTCGGGCAGCAGCCGGGCCAGGTGCCCCTCGCTGCCGACCGCAGCGGCCTCCAGCTCGGCGCCCAGCGAGCGGTGCAGCCGGCGCAGCGCGGCGGCCAGCGGGGCGTACGGCAGGCCCTCGGCGCCGATCTCCAGGCAGCCGCCGAGCGTGGTGACCGCTCCCCCGGCAGCGGCCCGCTCCAGGAACTCCTCCAGCAGCCGGGTCTTGCCGACGCCCGCCTCGCCGCCGATCAGCACGGCCTGCGGGCTGCCGGAGCCGGCCCGGCGCAGCGCGTCGGTCAGTTCGGTGATCTCGCTGCCGCGGCCGACGAAGACGGGACTCACCGATATCTGCTGCATGGAGGCGAGCATGCCATAGCCGGAGGTGGCGGGCCGAGGGGTTATCTCCCCTGGCGAACGCCCGGAGGGGGAGGCGCTCCCCTGCTGCGCCTCCCCCTCCGAAACTCCCTCGGCACCGTCGTGGTGCCGGTCCGTCAGCATTCGCGCTGGCGCGCGGGGCGCCGCTGGAAGCGGGCGGCCACCGGACGCTGCCGCAGGCGGCGCCCCTCCTTGGCCTCCCGGACCAGGCGCTCGTGCTCGGCGCGGACGGCCAGCTCGTGGGCGTGCTGCTGGATGAGCTCGTACTCGATCACTTCGGTTCCCCCTGTGGGTTTCACTGCGTTTCGCTGTCGAGTAAGACTTTCCTCTCCCAGCGGGGGGTGCCGCATCGGAAGCCCTACCGATCTTCCGGGCCCCAGGTACCTTAGATCGGGGCCCCGGGAACAACAAAGGCCCGGTCTTACCTCGATTTAGAGGTGAGACCGGGCCTTAGGCCTTACTTAGGGGGCCTTAGATGCCTTAGGCGCCTTAGGACCTCAGGCAAAGACGCCCAAATTCTCTGGGTTGTGCCTACTGCCCCTCGACGGCGAGCCGCTCCAGGATCAGGTCCTTGACGCGGGCCGCGTCGGCCTGGCCGCGGGTGGCCTTCATGACCGCACCGACCAGCGCGCCGACCGCGGCGACCTTGCCGTCGCGGATCTTGGCGGCGATCGCCTCGTTCTCGGCGATGGCCTGGTCGACGGCCGCACCGAGCGCGGAGTCGTCCGAGACGACGGCCAGGCCGCGCTTCTCGACGACCTCGTCCGGCTCGCCCTCGCCGGCCAGCACGGCCTCGATGACCTGGCGGGCCAGCTTGTCGTTCAGCTTGCCCTCGGCGACCAGCGCGGCGACCCGGGCGACCTGCGCCGGGGTGATCGGCTGCTCGCTCAGCTCGGTGCCGGTCTCGTTGGCCCGGCGGGCCAGCTCGCCCATCCACCACTTGCGGGCCTGGTCGGCCGGGGCGCCGGCGGCGATGGTCTCCTGGATCGGCTCGACGGCGCCGGCGTTCAGCACCGACTGCATGTCCTTGTCGGACAGGCCCCACTCGGCCTGCAGCCGGGCCCGGCGCACCCGCGGCAGCTCGGGCAGGCCTGCGCGCAGCTCCTCGACCCAGGCGCGGGCGGGGGCGATCGGCACCAGGTCCGGCTCGGGGAAGTAGCGGTAGTCCTCGGCGTTGTCCTTGATCCGGCCCGAGGTGGTGCTGCCGTCCTCCTCGTGGAAGTGCCGGGTCTCCTGGATGATCGTGCCGCCGTCGGTCAGCACGGTGGCGTGCCGCTGGATCTCGAACCGGGCGGCCCGCTCCACGCTGCGCAGCGAGTTGACGTTCTTGGTCTCCGAACGGGTGCCGAAGGTCTCGGTGCCGTTGGGGCGCAGCGACAGGTTGACGTCGCAGCGCATCTGGCCCTTGTCCATCCGCGCCTCGGAGACGCCCAGCGCCTTGATCAGCTCGCGCAGCTCGGCGACGTACGCCTTGGCGACCTCGGGGGCGCGCTCGCCGGCGCCGACGATCGGCTTGGTGACGATCTCGATCAGCGGGATGCCGGCCCGGTTGTAGTCGAGCAGCGAGTGGGTGGCGCCGTGGATGCGGCCGGTCGCGCCACCGACGTGGCTGGACTTGCCGGTGTCCTCCTCCATGTGGGCGCGCTCGATCTCCACGCGGAAGGTCGAGCCGTCCTCCAGCTGCACGTCGAGGTAGCCGTTGAAGGCGATCGGCTCGTCGTACTGCGAGGTCTGGAAGTTCTTGGGCATGTCCGGGTAGAAGTAGTTCTTCCGCGCGAACCGGCACCACTCGGCGATCTCGCAGTTCAGCGCCAGGCCGATCTTGACGGCCGACTCCACGCCGATCGCGTTGACCACCGGCAGCGAGCCGGGCAGGCCCAGGCAGGTCGGGCAGGTCTGGCTGTTCGGCTCGGCACCCAGCTCGGTCGAGCAACCGCAGAACATCTTGGTCTTGGTGCCCAGCTCGACGTGGACCTCAAGGCCCATCACCGGGTCGTACGACGCGAGAGCGTCCTCGTAGGAGACCAGGTTCATGACGCTCACAGCGTCCCCTTCACTAAAAGACTTGGGAGGTACGGGCCCGGCCGCCGCTCGCGCGGGGCCGGGCCGGGGCGCTCAGCTCAGCCCAGCAGGACGTCGTCGGAGCCGAGCTGGCGCAGCTCGCGCACCAGCAGGGCGGTACCGGTGATCAGCGCGGCGGCGCCGACCAGGGCGTTGACCAGCTTGAGGGTGTCGCTCTCCTCGCGGGCCTTGCGGACGTCCTTGACGACCGATAGCGCGCCGAAGGCGCTGGTGCCGATGGACAGCCAGAGGCCCGGCTTGCTGTGCTTGAAGCCCTTCAGGGACGACGGTGCCTTGAGGGACGACGGGGCCTTGGCCTTCTCGATCTTGCTCACAGTGCCGGTGCCTCCTCCAGCAGGGTGTGCCCCCACTTGTCGTTGAGTGCGGCCTCGACGGCGCCGCCCACCCGGTACAGGCGGTCGTCCGCCATCGCGGGTGCGATGATCTGCAGGCCGACCGGGAGATTGTCCTCCGGGGCCAGACCGCAGGGCAGCGACATGGCCGCGTTGCCCGCGAGGTTCGACGGAATCGTGCAGAGGTCGGCCAGGTACATCGCCATCGGGTCGTCGGCGCGCTCGCCGATCGGGAAGGCGGTGGTCGGCGTGGTCGGCGAGACCAGCACGTCCACGCCCGCGAAGGCGGCGTCGAAGTCGCGCGAGATGAGCGTGCGGACCTTCTGGGCCGAGCCGTAGTAGGCGTCGTAGTAGCCCGAGGAGAGGGCGTAGGTGCCGAGGATGATGCGGCGCTTGACCTCGGGGCCGAAGCCGGCCTCGCGGGTCAGGGCGGTGACGTCCTCGGCCGAGCGGGAGCCGTCGTCGCCGACCCGCAGGCCGTAGCGCATCGCGTCGAAGCGGGCCAGGTTGGACGAGGCCTCGCTGGGCGCGATCAGGTAGTACGCCGGCAGCGCCAGGGTGAAGGACGGGCAGGAGACCTCGACGACCTCGGCGCCCAGCTCGCGCAGCAGCTCCACCGACTCGTTGAAGCGCTCCATCACGCCGGCCTGGTAGCCCTCGCCGGCGAACTCCTTGACCACGCCGATCCGCATGCCGCGCACGTCGCGCAGCTTGGCGGCCTCGACCACGGCCGGGACGGGCGCGTCGATCGAGGTGGAGTCCAGCGGGTCGTACCCGGCGATGGCCTCGTGCAGCAGCGCCGCGTCCAGCACGGTGCGGGCGCACGGGCCGCCCTGGTCCAGCGAGGACGAGAAGGCGACCAGGCCGTAGCGGGAGACCGAGCCGTAGGTCGGCTTGACGCCGACGGTGCCGGTGACGGCGCCGGGCTGGCGGATCGAGCCGCCGGTGTCGGTGCCGATCGCCAGCGGGGCCTCGAAGGCGGCCAGCGCGGCGGCCGAGCCGCCGCCGGAGCCGCCGGGGATGCGGGAGAGGTCCCACGGGTTGCCGGTCGTGCCGTAGGCGGAGTTCTCGGTGGAGGAGCCCATCGCGAACTCGTCCATGTTGGTCTTGCCGAGGATGACCACGCCGGCGTCCTTGAGACGGGTGGTCAGCGTGGCGTCGTACGGCGGGATCCAGCCTTCGAGGATCTTGGAGCCGCAGGTGGTCGGCACGCCCTTGGTGGTGAAGACGTCCTTCAGCGCGAGCGGGACGCCGGCCAGCGGGCCCAGCTCCTCGCCCTTGGCGCGCTTCTCGTCGACGGCCTTGGCGGCGTTCAGCGCGCCCTCGGTGTCGACGTGCAGGAAGGCGTTGACCTTCTTGTCGACGGCGCCGATGCGGTCCAGGTGCGCCTGCGCCACCTCGACGGCGGACACCTCGCCCTTGGCGATGGCGGAAGCCGTCTCAGCGGCGGTGTACTTGATCAACTCGGTCATCTCGGTCAGTCCTCCCCGAGGATCTGGGGCACGCGGAAACGCTGCTCCTCGGCGGCGGGGGCGCCGGACAGCGCCTGCTCCGGGGTGAGCGACGGCCGCACCTCGTCCGCGCGCATCACGTTGGTCAGCGGGAGCGGGTGGGAGGTCGGCGGGACGTCCTGTCCGGCGACCTCGGAAACGCGGGCGACCGCGCCGATGATCACGTCGAGCTGCTCGGCGAAGTGGTCCAGCTCTTCGGGCTTCAGCTCAAGACGCGACAGCCGGGCGAGGTGGGCGACCTCCTCGCGCGTGATGCCAGGCATGCAGCGATCCTCAGGGTGAGTTCTGGTGAGGCCCGGCGCCGCGCGCAGGCGGTGCCGGGCCCGGGCAGGAGCAACCGGTCCGGTGCTCCGTCCTCGTGGTCTTTGGACCCCATCCTATGGGGCCCGGCCCGGCCACCGGCCAACGAGTAAGCGTGTGCGCCCGTCACTGCGGCCTGGTGCGGGCCCAACTCTGCGTGCCCGGCGCCTTGATCTCGATCTGCGCGGCCGACACGGGCTGGGGCGCGGGCGCGGCCTGGACCGTCTGAACGGCCTGCACGGCCTGCGGGAGCGTCGGGGGCAGCACGGGGGGCAGCACCGGCGGGAGGGTCGACGGCAGCACCGGCGCGATGGCCTGCTGGACCACCGGCTGGACGGCCGGCGGCAGCACCGGCTGGACCGGCAGGCCCTGGCCCCCCTGCACCGCGTGGAGGGCCGACGGCAACCGGCCCGGCGGGGGGACCAGCCGCTCCACCGGCGGGGCGCCGGTGCGGTGCACCCGCAGCCAGGCGGTGGCCTGCTCGGCCGGCAGCGCGGCCGACACCAGCCAGCCCTGGACGGCGTCCACGCCCATGCAGTGCAGCCGCTCCCAGGTCTCGTCGTCCTCGACGCCCTCGGCGACCACGGTCAGGCCCAGCGAGTGGGCGAGCTCCACCGAGCAGCGCACCACCGCCGCGTCGTGGTCGTCGATGACCATCCGGGAGACGAAGGAGCGGTCGATCTTCAGCTCGCCGACCGGCAGGCTGCGCAGCCGCACCAGCGAGGAGTGGCCGGTCCCGAAGTCGTCCAGGGACATCCCGACGCCGTAGCCGCGCAGTTCGGCGAGGGTGTCGGCGGCCCGGCGGGAGTCGTCCAGCAGCAGCCGTTCGGTGATCTCCAGCTGGAGCGCGTGGGCCGGCACCTGGTGGCGGACGAGGTGGCCGGCGACGCGCTGGGCGAAGCCGGGGTTGAGCACGTCGCGCGGGGAGACGTTGACCGCGACCTGCACCTGGAGGCCCTGGTCCCGCCAGTAGGCGAGCTGCCCGACGGCGGCCTCCAGCACGTAGTCGGTGAGCCGGGGCATCAGGCCGCTGGACTCGGCGAGCCCGACGAACTCGTCCGGCGAGACCCGGCCCTGGCCGGGGCGCTCCCAGCGCAGCAGCGCCTCCAGGCCGACCACCCGGCCGTCGAAGGCCACCTTGGGCTGGTAGTGCAGCTGCACCTCGCCGGTCTCCAGGGCCCGCCGCAGGTCGCCGAGCAGCCCTATCCGGTACGGCGTGTCGGCGTCCTGGGTCTCGTCGTACTGCGCGACGCCGCTGCAACCGCGCTGGGCGTGGCCCATCGCCACGTCGGCGCGGCGCAGCAGCGCCTCGGCGTCCTGGGCGTGCTGCGGGTAGACACAGACGCCGGCGCTGGCCTCCAGCACGAGCAGCAGCCCGTCCAGCCGGATCGGCGCGGCGAGTTCGGCGATCAGCGCCTTGGCGACCCGCTCCAGGCTGTCCGGGCAGTTGATGCCGGGCAGCAGCACGGCGAACTCGTCGCCGCCCATCCGGGCCACCATCGGGCGGCCGCGCCGGTAGTTCCGGGGCAGGCCGGCGAAGACGTCGTCGATGGACTCCCGGGTGGCGCTGCCGGCCGGGCCTCCGGAGCGCAGCGCGCGGTGCAGCCGGCGGGCGATGTGCACCAGCAGCCGGTCGCCGGCGGTGTGACCGAGGGTGTCGTTGAGCGATCGGAAGCGATCGAGATCGAGCAGGATGAGACCGACGCTGTAGCCTTCCGCACGCTCCGCGATCGCCTCCTGGGCGGCCATCAACAGGGCCTGACGGTTGGGCAGATCCGTCAGCGGGTCGGTCAGCTGGTCACGGGCGCGGTCGCGGGCGATCCGCCAGGCGGCGACCAGCACCGCCAGCGGCACCGCGAACAGCGGCAGCAGTTCGGGCTCGTACCGGTAGACCAGGACGGCCAGCGGGATGAGCGGCGCGGCACCGGCCAGCAGCACGCCGAGCAGCAGGACCGCACCTGCCACCCCCTGCGGCGGGCGTGTGGGCGCACCGCCGGTCGTACGATCCATAAGCCCTGTCCTCCGTCGGGCCCGCCCCGTCAGGCCGCCTTACGGTGAGGCACCGTGCCGGTACCGACAGCTGCCGGGCATGGAGCGACCCCGCGGAGCACCGGCTCAGCCGGTGCCCCCACCCCTGCTGACACTCTGTTGCGCTCCAGGGTATGCCGGGGTCCACCCGGTGGGCAGACTTTCGGACAACCGGAAACGCGCCACCGCGCCCGGGTGTCGCACAGTGACACAATGCCCGCTTTCACGGTGCGACACCCGGTGACGTTGCATCAGGACGATAACAAGACGGGTTCGGTCACGCTCCGCTCGGGTCGGCCTCCGGGGCGGCCTCGGCGGGGGCCTTCCCGACCTCGGGCAGGCCGAGGTGGGCGCGGGCCGCGGCCGCTCCGTCGGCGAGCAGCACGGCGAAGCCGGCGTCGTCCAGGACCGGCAGTCCGAGCTGAACGGCCTTGTCGTACTTGGACCCGGGGTTGTCACCGGCCACGACAAAATCTGTCTTCTTCGATACCGAACCGGTCACCTTCGCGCCGCGCGAGGTCAGCGCCTCCTTGGCCCCGTCCCGGGTGTGCCCGGCCAGGGTGCCGGTGACCACGACGGTCAGGCCCTCCAGCGGGCGCTCCGCCTCCTCCTCGTCGGCGGGCTCCTCGGTGAAGCGGACGCCGGCCGCGCGCCACTTCTCCAGGATCCCCCGGTGCCACTCCTCCTGGTACCACTCGACGACGGAACGGGCGATGATCGGCCCGACCCCCTCGACGGCGGCCAGCTCCTCCTCGGTGGCCGAGAAGATCCGGTCGAGGTCCCGGAACTCCCGCGCCAGCTCCTGCGCCGCGACCGGCCCGACGTGCCGGATCGAGAGGCCGTTGAGGAACCGCCACAGCGGACGTTCCTTCACCCTCTCCAGATTCTCCAGCAGCACGCCCGCCGTCTTCTTGGGCTCGCCCTTCTGGTTCGCGAAGAAGGTGGCCTTCTTCTCCTTGCCGGTGCGGTCGTCCAGCTTGGGCATGCCCGTCTTCTGGTCGCGGACCAGCACCTCGATCGGCAGCAACTGCTCCATCGTCAGGCCGAAGATGTCGCCCTCGTCCCGCACCGGCGCCTCGGCCGGCTCCAGCGGCTGGGTCAGCGCGGTCGCCGCGACATAGCCCAGGCCCTCGATGTCCAGCGAGGAACGGCCGCCCAGGAAGGCGATCCGCTCGCGGATCTGCGCCGGGCAGAACTGCGCGTTGGGGCAGCGCAGATCGATGTCCCCCTCGGACATCGGGCGCAGCTCGGCCCCGCACTCGTGGCAGTGCGAGGGCATCACGAACTCCTGCTCGGTGCCGTCCCGCAGGCTCTCCACCGGGCCGAGGATCTCCGGGATGACGTCGCCGGCCTTGCGCAGCACGATGGTGTCGCCGAGCAGCACGCCCTTGGCCTTGACGACCTGCTGGTTGTGCAGCGTCGCGTACTGCACCATCGAGCCGGCCACCTTCACCGGCTCGGCCAGCACCGCGTACGGGGTGGCCCGGCCGGTGCGGCCGATGCCGACCTTGATCGCGGCCAGCCTGCCGGTGACCTCCTCCGGCGGGTACTTCCAGGCGATCGCCCAGCGCGGGGACTTGGAGGTGGAACCGAGCCGCCCTTGCAGGGCGATCTCGTCCACCTTGACCACGACGCCGTCGATCTCGTGCTCGACCGAGTGCCGCTGCTCGCCGAAGTGCCCGATGAACGCCCGCACCTCGTCGAGCGTCCCGACCACCTTGTTGTGCCGGGCCGTCGGCAGGCCCCACGCGCGCAGCAGGTCGTAGGCGTGCGACTGGCAGTCGATGTCGAAACCGACCCGGGCGCCGATGCCGTGCACCACCATGTGCAGCGGACGGGACGCGGTGACCAGCGGGTCCTTCTGGCGCAGCGAACCGGCGGCGGCGTTGCGCGGGTTGGCGAACAGGTGGAGCAGCGCCTGCGGACGCCTGCCCTCCTTGGCGCGCTCCTCGTTCTCCGCCCGGCGGCGCTCGTTCTCCGCCGCCAGCGAGGCGTTCAGTTCCTCGAAGGCCTCGGTCGGCAGGTAGACCTCGCCGCGGATCTCGACCAGCTCGGGCAGGTCGTCGCCGGTGAGCTGCTGCGGGATCTCCTTGATGGTGCGGACGTTGGCGGTGATGTCCTCGCCGACCCGGCCGGTGCCCCGGGTCGCGGCCAGGACCAACTGGCCGCGCTCGTAGGTGAGGTTGACGGCCAGGCCGTCCACCTTGAGCTCGCACAGGTAGTGGTAGTCGATGCCGTCCAGCTCGCGGGCGACCCGGTCCGCCCAGGCCGCCAGCTCCTCGTCGTCCATGGCGTTGTCGAGGCTGAGCAGCCGCTCGCGGTGCTCGACCTTGGTGAAGCCCTCCGCGACGTCGCCGCCGACCTCCTGCGTCGGCGAGTCCGGCGTCACCAGGGCCGGGTGCGCGGCCTCGACCGCCTCCAGCTCGCGCATCAGGACGTCGAACTCGGCGTCGCTGACGACCGGGGCGTCCTGCACGTAGTACCGGGCGCGGTGCTCGGTGATCTCCACGACCAGCTCGGCGTGCCGCCTGCGCACCTCCGCAGGGACGTCCTCCCAGCCCTCGACAGCCACCACCGCAAGCCCTCCTACGTTCTCATTCCGGGTTGTCCACCAGGCTCTGCGCCGCCCGCGCCGCAAGCGACAGCGCCTTGCGCGCGTACGCCGGGGACGCCCCGGCCAGCCCGCAGGTCGGCGTCACCAGCACGCGGCGGCCCAGCAGCTCCGGGGCGAACCCGAGCCTGCGCCACAAGGTCCTGACACCCTGGACACTACCGGCCGGGTCGGACACCTCCTGGTCAGTGGAGGGCACGACACCAGCGAGGATCGCCGTGCCCGCCTCGACCGCCTCGCCGAGGTCGTCGTCCTCCCGCTCGGTGAGGAGGGAGAAGTCGAGGGAGACCCCGGCCACCCCGGCCCGGCGCAGCAGCGGGATCGGGACCTGCGGGGCGCAGCAGTGCACCACGACCGGCACGTCCAGGCCGCGGATCGTCTCGCGCAGCACCTCCTCGGCGACCTGCCGGTCCACCGAGCGCAACCGCTGGAAGCCGCTGGCGGTCTTCACCGAACCGGCCAGCACCGCGGGCAGCGAGGGCTCGTCGAGCTGGAGGACCAGCTGCGCGCCGGGCACCCGCCGGCGGACGTCCGCCAGGTGGCGGCGCAGGCCCTCGGTGAGCGAGCCGGCGATGTCCCGGCAGGCGCCGTGGTCGGAGAGCGCCTTCTCGCCGTGCCTGAGCTCGATGCTCGCCGCCAGCGTCCACGGGCCCACGGCCTGGAGTTTGAGCGCGCCCTGGTAGCCCTGGGTGAACTCCTCCAGCGCGTCCAGGTCCTCGCCCAGCCAGGAGTGCGCGCGCCGGGTGTCCCGGCCGGGGCGGTCGGCGAACCGCCAGCCGGACGGCTCGGTCTGTGCGAACAGCTCGACCAGCAGGCCGGCGCCGCGGCCGATCATGTCGGCGCCCGGCCCGCGGGCGGGGAGTTCGGGCAGGAACGGCAGCTGCTCCAACGCGCCGGTGGAGGTCTTGGCGGCCTCCCGCGCGTCGGTGCCGGGCAGCGAACCGACGCCGGTGGCGGCGCCGCGCAGGTCGGGGAAGGTGTCTCCGGTGCTCACCCGCCCGAGCCTAGTGCGCCGCCGCCCCGGCGAGGTCAGCGCCCGGGGCGGACGGTGATGTCGGTGAGCTCCGCGTCGCGGGAGGCGTCCAGGGCGGCGAGGATCGCCTTCACCACCGACTCCGGGGCGATGAAGCGCTCCTCGTCGTAGGCCTTGCCCTCCTGCTGGTGCACCTTGGCCTGCATCGCGGTGGCGGTGCGGCCCGGGTAGACCGAGGTGACCCGGACGCCGTTCGCGTGCTCCTCCTGGCGCAGCGCGTCGGCGAGCGCCTTGAGGCCGTGCTTGCTCGCCGCGTAGGCCGACCACTCGGCGGAGGCGCTCAGGCCCGCACCGGAGTTGACGAACACCACGTGCCCCTTGACCAGGCGCAGCGAGGGCAGCAGGAGCCGGGTCAGCTCGGCGGGGGCGACCAGGTTGACGGCCAGGGTGCTCTGCCAGGCCTTGACCGGCAGCTCGCCGACCGCACCCAGCTCCACCATGCCCGCGACGTGCAGGAGGGAGTCGAGCTCGACGGGCAGCGCCTGGTGGCCGAGGGCCCAGGAGAGCTTGGCCGGGTCGCCGAGGTCGCCGACCAGGGTCTGCGCCCCGGGGAAGCGCTCGCGCAGTTCGGCGGCGCGGCGGGCGTCGCGGGCGAGCAGCCAGAGGTCGTCGCCGCGCTCGGCGAGACGCTCGGCCAGGACGGCGCCGATGCCGGAGCCGGCGCCGGTGATCAGATGTGCAGCCATGGTGCTGATCTAATCAGGCCTTGAGCTGCTCAAACACCTGAGCCGGGGTGTCGGCGAAGTTGATCAGCTCGGCGAGCGGGCGCGGCAGGAAGCCCTCGGTGTCCATCCGCTCCATCTGCGTGCGCAGGCCCGCGTAGAAGCCCTCGGTGTCCAGGACGATCACCGGCTTGTCGAACATGCCGTGCTTCTTGAGCTCCAGCACCTCGGTCACCTCGTCGAGGGTGCCCAGCCCGCCGACCAGCACGACGATCGCGTCCGCCCGGGCGGCCAGCTCCGCCTTCCGCTCGGCGAGGTCCTCGGTCATCACCAACTCGTCGGCGCCGACGTACCCCTTGTGCCTCAGCATCTCGACGAGCACCCCGACCAGCCTGCCGCCCGCCGCCTTCACCTCATCGGCCAGCAGCCCCATCAGCCCGGCGTTCGAGCCGCCCCACACCAGGGTGTGCCCGCCCTCGCCGAGGAGCCGCGCGAACTCGGCGGCGGGAGCGGAGTAGCGGTCGTCGAGCGAGTACGCGGAGCAGAAGACGCAGATATTCATAGTGCTACCTGGTCTATCACGCGGGCCGGGCCGCGCTCACCCCGGTTTCAGGCGCGGACGGCCGGGCGCTCGGTGGCGGCGATGGTGGCGGAGCCGACGACGCGGGTGCCGTCGTACAGGACGACGGCCTGGCCGGGGGCGATGCCGCGGACGGGGGTGTCCAACTGCACCCGCAGCTCGCCGTCCACGACCGACGCGCTCACCGGCACCTCCTCGCCGTGGGCGCGCAGTTGGGCGGTGTACCGGCCGTCGGCGAGCGGCTCGGTGCCGCACCAGCGCGGCCGGATCGCGGTGAGCCCGGTGACGTCCAAACCCTCCAGCGGGCCGACGGTCACGGTGTTGTCGACCGGCGAGATGTCGAGGACGTAGCGGGGCTTGCCGTCCGCGGCGGGCCGGCCGATCCGCAGGCCCTTGCGCTGGCCGATGGTGAAGCCGTACGCGCCGTCGTGCTCGCCGAGCTTGGTGCCGTCGGCGTCGAGGATGTCGCCGGTGGCGGTGCCGAGGTGCTTGGCCAGGAAGCCCTGGGTGTCGCCGTCGGCGATGAAGCAGATGTCGTGGCTGTCCGGCTTCTTGGCGACGGCCAGGCCGCGGCGCTCGGCCTCCTCGCGGATGGCGTCCTTGGTGGTGTCGCCGAGCGGGAAGAGGGAGTGGGCGAGCTGGTCCGCGTCCAGCACACCGAGCACGTAGGACTGGTCCTTGGCGGCGTCGACGGCGCGGTGCAGCTGGCGCTCCCCGGACGGCAGGTCGACGATCCGGGCGTAGTGGCCGGTGCAGACCGCGTCGAAGCCGAGCGCGATCGCCTTGTCGAGCAGCGCGGCGAACTTGATCTTCTCGTTGCAGCGCAGGCAGGGATTGGGGGTGCGGCCGGCCGCGTACTCGGCGACGAAGTCGTCGATGACGTCCTCGCGGAAGCGCTCGGCGAGGTCCCAGACGTAGAACGGGATGCCGATCACGTCGGCCGCGCGCCACGCGTCCCGGGAGTCCTCGATGGTGCAGCAGCCGCGGGCCCCGGTGCGGAAGGACTGGGGGTTGGCGGACAGCGCCAGGTGGACGCCCGTCACCTCGTGCCCCGCCTCGGCGGCGCGGGCGGCGGCGACGGCGGAGTCGACGCCGCCGGACATCGCCGCGAGCACGCGCAGACGGCCGGTGGACGGAGCGGTCGGGGCACCCGGGAAGTCAGTCATGGTGACTACAAGAGTACGGGGCCGCCGTACATGCCCGACCGCCCGGAGGAACTACCGCCGCACCGCCGCCAGACCCGCGTTGCGGGCCCGCTGGACGGCCGGGGCGATGGCCGCGACCAGCGCCGTCACGTCCTCGCGCACCGAGGTGTGCCCGAGCGAGAACCGCAGCGAGGCCCGGGCCAGCGCCGGGTCGACGCCCATCGCGAGCAGCACGTGGCTGGGCTGCGGCACCCCGGCCGAGCAGGCCGAGCCGGTGGAGCACTCGATGCCCTGGGCGTCGAGCAGCATCAGCAGCGCGTCGCCCTCGCAGCCGGGGAAGGAGAAGTGCGCGTTGGCGGGCAGCCGCCCCTCGGCGGCCGGGTCGCCGTTGAGCACCGCGGCGGGGACGGCGGCCAGCACGGCGGCGATCAGCTCGTCGCGCAGCGCGCCGAGCACGACCGCGTGCTCCGGCTGGCGCTCGACCGCGAGGGCCGCGGCGGTGGCGAAGCCGGCGGCGGCGGGCGCGTCCAGGGTGCCGGAGCGGACGTCGCGCTCCTGGCCGCCGCCGTGCAACAGCGGGACGGGCGCGGCGCCGCGCGAGAGCAGCAGCGCGCCGATGCCGAACGGGCCGCCGATCTTGTGCCCGGTGACGGTGAGCGCGGTGAGCCCCGACCCGGCGAAGGAGACCGGGACCTGCCCGAGCGCCTGCACCGCGTCGGCGTGCATCGGGATGCCGTACTCGGCCGCGACGGCGGCGAGTTCGCGCACCGGCTGGATGGTGCCGACCTCGTTGTTGGCCCACATCACGGTGACCAGCGCGACCGAGTGCGGGTCCCGCTCGATCGCCTCGCGCAGCGCCTGCGGGTGCACCCGGCCGAGCGGGTCGACCGGCAGGTACTCGACGTCGGCGCCCTCGTGCTCGGAGAGCCAGTGCACCGCGTCCAGCACCGCGTGGTGCTCGACCGGGCTGCACAGCACCCGGGTGCGGGCCGGGTCGGCGCCCCGGCGGGCCCAGTACAGGCCCTTGACGGCGAGGTTGTCGGACTCGGTGCCCCCGCCGGTGAGCACGATCTCGCTCGGGCGGGCGCCCAGCGAGTCGGCCAGCGACTCGCGGGCCTCCTCGACCACCCGGCGGGCCCGGCGGCCGGCCGCGTGCAGGGACGAGGCGTTGCCGACCACCCCCAGGTGCGCCGACATCGCGGCGATCGCCTCGGGCAGCATCGGCGTGGTCGCCGCATGGTCCAGGTATGGCATAACCATCCGATTGTAGAGGGCGCTTCCCGGGCCCCGTCCCGGTGTGCGCACCGATCCGGCCACCGGACGACTCCCGGACGTTACCCGGACCACGCGCCCACCGGACACCGGTGTCCGGCACCCGTTTGACCCGTCGCGCGGCCGAGCGGTTAGCCTGACGGACGCTTCCCGCGGACGGGCCCCGGCCCGGCCCGCGGGCACGGCCCGGGATCACGTCCCACTCTCACTTCCCATCGGCGTGGACAGGAGCGGTGCGCCATGTCGCAGTCGGTCGACCGCGCCCTGACCCTGCTCGGGTCGCTCGGCGACGGGCCGGTCACCCTGGAGCAGGCCGCGACCAGCATCGGGGTGCACAAGTCCACCGCGCTGCGGCTGCTGCGCACCCTGGAGGAGCACGGCTTCGCGCAGCGCCAGCCCGATCTGCGCTACCGCCTCGGCGGCCGGGTGCTCTCCCTGGCCCACCGGGCGCTGGAGGAGATCGACGTCCGGCAGGTCGCCGCGCCGTACCTGGCGGCGCTCAACGCGCGCTGCGGCTACACCGTCCAGCTGGCCGTGCTCCAGGACGGCGAGGTGCTGTACCTGGACGAGGTGGCCGGCAGCTGGGCCGGGCCGGGCGCCGCCCGGGCGTCCCGGATCGGTCGGCGGGCGCCGGCCGGCGGGACGGCGATCGGCCGGGTGCTGCTGGCCGGGCTGCCCGAGGACGGCACCCCCGACGAGGAGTTGCCGGCCGAACTGGCGGCGGTGCGGCTGCGGGGCTGGGCGGTGGAGTCGGCCGAGCACCGGGAGCCGGTGACGTGCGTGGCCGCGCCGGTGGCGGGCAGCGGCGGCCGGACGGTCGCGGCCTGCGCGCTGAGCGCCCCGGCGAGCCAGGTGCCGCCGGCCGAACTCGCCCGGATGGTGCCGGAACTGCTCTGCACGGCGGAGGCGATCTCGCTCGCGTACGGCGGCTCGCCTACTCCTCGCTGGTGCGAGAACCGTTGCGGCGCCAGGCCCGCGGGGCGCGCCAGCCATACTTCAGCGCGAGCATCCGCAGCCCGAAGGCGGTGAGCGCGGCGGCGGTGCCGGTGGCGCCGGTCAGCCGGTCGACGCCGATCAGCACCGCCACCAGGGCGGCGCCGACCAGGGCCGGGACGGCGTAGATCTCCCGGTCCCAGCGCAGCAGCGAGGGGATCTCGCCGGCCAGCACGTCGCGGATCACCCCGCCGCCGGCCGCGGTGACCATGCCGAGTGCGACGGCCGACACCGCGCCGAGCCCGTAGTCGTGCGCCTTGGCGGTGCCGGTGACGCAGAACAGGCCGAGGCCGAGGGCGTCCAGGGTCTGCACCGCCCGGTTGATCCGCTCGACCTCGGGGTGCAGGAAGAACACCACCAGCGCGGCGACCAGCGGGGTGATGAAGTACCCGAGGTTGCTGAACGCCGCGACGGGCGTCGCCCCGATCACCAGGTCCCGGATCACACCGCCGCCGAGCGCGGTGACCTCGGCCAGCACCGCGATGCCGAAGATGTCCATGTTCTTGCGGACGGCGAGCAGCCCTCCGGAGAGGGCGAAGACGAAGATGCCGACGAGGTCCAGCGACTGCTGCACGTCGGAGGGGAAGATCTGCGAGGTCACCGAACAACTATGACCCGTACGGACCCCTCCCCCCCTCCGCGTAGGGCCGCGGGCCCGGGCGACAACCACCACCGGTCCGGACACTCTGCGCAGAGTTGACGTGAACACCAAATTTCGACATATTCGCGAAATAATGCAGGTCGTACGGTATAGGGAATACAATTCGCATTTCCCTCCCGAATTCGATGCACGCTTTGCCCGGGTTGGCTGGTTTGGGAAATAGATCCCGGAATTAACTCATGGACGGACCCGAATGGCGGTGGTAGTTTCATTTCCATCGAGAGAAGCACCAGGGCTTCGAACATGAACAACCGGAGAGGAGACTCCCGTGCGCTACAACGACTGAAATCCCTGATGCCGATTGCACCGGCATCCCCGATGTCCGAACGTCGACAGTCCGCGCCAATGGCCGGGCGATTCAGCTCGGGTAGGTGAATTTCCATGCGTTACAACGACTAATTATATTGCCCGAACCGCGGCAGAGCCCGGTATCGTCGGCGAGAATTGGCGCCGGACCCGGATACGTCCGGGTCCGGCGCACGCTCTTGGCCCAGCGAGAACATGGGCCTCATAGGCCGTTCAAGAATCCTAGGAATTGTCCATGAAACTCCCGGTCCGCTATGACCCCCTCGACAGCTCGACTCTCGCCGATCCCTATGCGGTCTACGCGGAGCTGCGCGCGTCGGAGCCTGTGCACTGGCACGAGAAGATGCAGAGCTGGGTGCTGACCCGGTACCGCGACTGCCAGATGGTGCTGCAGGACCCCGCGGTGTTCGCGACGGACTGGCGGCGGGCCGGCGAGTCGGTCTCCGAACCGTGGCTGAGCCTGCAGACCCTCGACCCGCCGGACCACGGCCCGCTCCGCAGCCTCTTCATGAACGCCCTGCGTGCCCAGGACCTGGAGGCCGTCGGCGAGCAGGGCGAGGCTCTCGTCGGGTCGCTGCTCGACGGACTGGAGGGCAGGGCGGAGTTCGACCTCATGTCGGAGGTCGTCGAGCCGCTCGCCCTGGCGACCATCTCGGAGCTCATGGGCATCGAGCAGCCGGACGTCAGGACCTTCGCCGCGATATCGGATGCCATCGTGCGGAGCATGGACGCCGGATTGGCGCCCGAGACCGCCGGGGACGGAATCGAGACCGGTGCGGAACTCAGGAAACTCGGCATCGAGGCGCGCGGCCGACTAAGCGAAATGGTCGAGTCGTGGTTCACGGCCAATCCGCGCCCCGGCCTGCTGGCCCATGTCGCCGGCAACCGCGCCGAGGTGGATGTCGCCGACGCCTTTGTCCGGAACACGGTGCGGGTCGTCTTCCAGTCCGGCTACAGCTCGATCGTCGCCGGTGCCGGAAATGCCATGCTGGCCCTGCTGGAGAACCCCGACAAATTCGAGGCGATGCGCGACCCGGCACTGCTGTCGAGTGGTTTCGACGAACTCATGCGCTATGACGCCTCGGTTCAGGGGACCAGCCGCATCGTCACCGAGCCCGTCACCATCGGATCCGTCCAGCTCAAGCGCGGAGACGTCGTCGTGGTGCTTTTCGGCGCCGCAAACCGCGATCCCGAAAAATTCACCAGCCCCGACGAAATCATTCTGGACCGGACACCGAATCAGCACATGGCATTCGGCCGGGGCCCGCACACCTGCGTCGGGAACCTGTTCACCCAGGTCACGCTGCAGGCGCTGATCAAGGCCATTCTGCGGCGCCCCACACGCCTGCGGATGGCCGGGGAGCCGCTGCGCCAGCGCACCGCGACCATGCGCTACCTGGCGACGCTGCCGGTCACCTTCCAGGCGGCTGCCGCCACGTGACGAAAACGGATACGACGGCTCGCCCGACCCGGACGAGCGCTGCCCGGCTGGCCCTCGCCAGGGCGGTCCCGCCGGCCGGGCCGGTGCGCGGACTGACGCTGTCCACGTTCCTGACCACCCTCGGGGACGGGCTGTTCGCCACCGTCAGCGTGCTGTTCTTTACCCGCGTGGTGGGTCTGCGGATGGTGGACGTGGGCATCGGGCTCACGGTTGCCAGCCTGGCCGGCCTGCTGGCGGCCCTGCCGATCGGACACCTCTCCGACCGCATCGGGCCGCGGCGGGTCCTGCTCGTCCTCACCGTCGCCGCGGGGCCGGCGGTGCTGTGCTACCTGGTCGTCGGCTCCTTCTGGCCGTTCGCCGCCACGGCATGCGCGGTGGGCGTCGTGCAGCGGGGCTGCCGCACGGTCCTGCCCGCCCTGGTCTCCCTGATCGCCTCGGCCGAGGAGCGGGTGACCGCACGCGCACACCAGCAGGTCGTGAGCAACATCGGGATCTCACTCGGTGCGGGAGCCGCCGGCCTGGCCCTGTACCTGGACACCCGGGCCGCGTACGAGGCGATGGTGGTCGTCGCGGCGCTGGCCTACGCGGGGTCGGCCCTCGTGCTGAACCGGATGCCCGTGCGGCATCCGCCTCCCGCGCACAGCGAGAAGCAGCCGCTGGGGGCCGCGCTCAAGGACCTCCGGTACCTGCGGTTCACCGGGCTGAACGCCGTGCTGTCGCTGAACGGCGCCCTCATGGAGATCGCCATTCCGCTGTGGCTGGTCACCCACACCAAGGCGCCCGCCTGGCTGTTCAGCGCCCTGATCGTCCTGAACACGATCCTGGTGGTGGTCTTCCAGGTCCAGGTGAGCTCCAAGGGCAACGACACCACCCCGGGCCTGTGGGGGCGGATCTCCCGCCTCGGCGGATTCTTCCTCGGCTGCGCCTGCCTGCTGTACGGCGCCGCCGGCTGGGGGAACACCCTGGTCGCGACCGCCGTCCTCGGCCTGGGGATGATCGCCCACACGTGGGGCGAGATGTACCAGGTCTCCGGCGAATGGGGGCTCAGCTTCCAGCTCGCGCCCGAACACGCCACCGGCCAGTACCAGGGCGTCCTGGCCATCGGCCGTGGAGCCGCCAACGTGGCCGCGCCCGTCGCCCTGGTCGCGGTCGTCGGGGCCGGTCAGTACGGGTGGGTGGCGCTGGCGGCCGTCTTCCTCGCGGCCGGGCTCGCGATGCCCGCGGCGACCCGGCTGCCCGCCGGCAAGGACCCTGTTTCTGACGCATGACCAGCACGGGGCCGCCCCAACCGGGTTGTAAGCCCTGACACCACGATGCGCCGCACCGAACGACCGAGAGGCCGTTCGGTGCGGCGCATCGCTTCGCTGTGAGGAACGCGGCGCCGGCCAGTACCAGCGCGTCCTGAAACACGCCCTAGCCGTTCCCCTCGCCCAGCTCGGGGAAGTGGCACGCCACCTCGTGCCCGGTCTTCAGCGCGGCCAGCGGCGGCTCCTGGCTGGCGCAGACGTCCTGGGCCTTCCAGCAGCGGGTGCGGAAGCGGCAGCCGCTGGGCGGGTTGATCGGCGAGGGGACGTCGCCCTTGAGCAGGATCCGCTCGCGGCCGGCCCGCTGGCGCCGGCGCGGGTCGGGCACCGGCACCGCGGACATCAGCGCGTTGGTGTACGGGTGCAGCGGGCTCGCGTAGAGGGAGTCGCGGTCGGCGATCTCGACGATCTTGCCGAGGTACATCACCGCGACCCGGTCCGAGACGTGCCGGACCACCGAGAGGTCGTGCGCGATGATCAGGTAGGTCAGGCCGAGTTCGCGCTGGAGGTCGTCCAGCAGGTTGACCACCTGGGCCTGGATGGAGACGTCCAGGGCGGAGACCGGCTCGTCCGCGATGATCATCTTCGGCCGGAGGGCGAGCGCCCGGGCGATGCCGATGCGCTGGCGCTGGCCGCCGGAGAACTCGTGCGGGTAGCGGTTGTAGTGCTCGGGGCTGAGCCCGCACAGTTCCAGCAGTTCCTGGACGGCCTTCTTGGTGCCGCCCTCGGGCTCCACCTTCTGCAACCGGAACGGCGCGCCGACGATGGTGCCGACGGTGTGCCGCGGGTTGAGCGAGGAGTACGGGTCCTGGAAGATCATCTGGATGTCGCGGCGCAGCGGCCGCATCGCGCCGACGCCCAGGTGGGTGATGTCGGTGCCCTCGAACTCGACCTTCCCGCCGGTCGGTTCGTCGAGCCGGGTGACCAGTCGGCCCATCGTCGACTTGCCGCAGCCGGACTCGCCGACGACCCCGAGCGTCTCACCGGCGTTGACGGTGAAGTCGATGCCGTCGACGGCCCGCACCGCACCGGTCTGGCGGCGCAGCAGTCCGCCGCGGATCGGGAAGTGCCGGGTCAGGCCGGTCACCCGGAGCAGCGGCTCGCGGTCGGGGGCGGGCGCGGGCGCGGGGGCCGTTGCCGCCTGAGTGTCCGTCATCGGTTCTCTCCAGAAAGGTGGTACGAGGCCGGGCTCACAGCCGGGGCGCGATCTCTTCGGCGAAGATGCGGTGCCGTTCGGCGGCCGGGAGGTGGCAGGCCGCGTAGTGGCCGGGCGAGGCTTCGGCCAGCACCGGGAGCTCGCTCGTGGAGCGCCCGCCGGTCCGGTCGGCGTACGGGCAGCGCGGGTGGAAGGCGCAGCCGGACGGCACGTTGATCAGGCTGGGCGGGGTGCCCTTGACCGGGACGAGGCGGTCCTGGAGTTCGCGGTCCAGGCGCGGCATGGAGCCCAGCAGGCCCCAGGTGTAGGGGTGTTCGGGCGCGTCGAAGAGGGTCTCGGCGGGGCCGCGCTCGATGCACTTGCCGCCGTACATGACCAGGATGTCGTCCGCCAGTTCGGCGACCACCCCGAGGTCGTGGGTGATGATGATGACGGCCGAGCCGAACTCGTCCTGGAGGTCGCGGATGAGGTCCAGGATCTGCGCCTGGACGGTGACGTCCAGGGCGGTGGTGGGCTCGTCGGCGATCAGCAGCGAGGGGTCGTTGACCAGCGCCATGGCGATCATGGCGCGCTGGCGCATGCCGCCGGAGAACTGGTGCGGGTAGTCGTCCACCCGGCGGTCGGGCTGCGGGATGCCGACCCGGTCGAGCATCTCGACCGCGCGGGCCCGGGCCTGCTTCTTGGACGCCTGGGGGTGGTGCACCCGGTACGCCTCGACGATCTGCGCGCCGACGGTGTAGTAGGGGTGCATCGCGGTCAGCGGGTCCTGGAAGATCATCGCCATCTCGCGGCCGCGCAGTTGGCGCACCCGTTCGGGGCCGGCCGCGATCAGGTCCTCGCCGTCCAGCCGGATCTCGCCGGTGATCCGGGCCCGCTTGGTGCGGTGCAGGCCCATGATGCCGAGCGAGGTGACGGACTTGCCGGAGCCGGACTCGCCGACGATGCCGAGGGTGCGGCCCTTGTGCAGGTCGAAGCTGACCCCGTCCACCGAGCGGACCAGGCCGTCGTCGGTGTCGAAGTGGATCCGCAGGTCGCGGACGGAGAGGAAGGGGTCGCCGGACGGGGCCTGGGCGGCGACCGCCTCGGTCTTCTGGAGCTCGGTCACGAGAGCCTCACCCGGGGGTCGACGAGTGCGTACAGGAGGTCGACCACGAGGTTGCAGGCGACGATGAAGAAGGCGGCGAGCAGGGTGACGCCGAGGATCTTGGGCAGGTCGTTGTCGGCGATCGCCTGGACGGCGAAGGCGCCGACGCCTTGGAGCGAGAAGACCTGCTCCGTGATGAGGGCGCCGCCGAGGAGCAGGCCGAGGTCCATGCCGAAGATGGTGATGACGGGTGTCAGCGCGGCGCGCAGTCCGTGCCGGGCGACGACCTTGCGCTCGACCAGGCCCTTGGCCCGGGCGGTGCGGATGTAGTCCTCGCTCATGGTCTCCAGCATTCCGGCGCGGGTGAGCCGGGCGTAGAGCGCGGAGTAGAGGAAGGCCAGCGAGATCCACGGGAGGATCAGGTTGCGGGCCCACATCAGCGGGTCGTCGGCGAAGTCGACGTACTGGAGGTTGTCCAGGATCGGCCACTCGTAGCTGAACAGCGTGAGCAGCAGCGCGCCGGTGAAGAAGACCGGCAGCGAGACGCCGGCGAGGGAGATGCCCATGGCGATCCGGTCGAAGACCGAGCGCGGCTTGAGCGCGGAGACGACGCCGGTGGCGACGCCCGAGACCAGCCAGAGCACGGCCGCGCCGACGGCGAGCGAGAGGGTGATCGGGACGCGCTTGATCAGCTCGGGCCAGACCTCCAGGTGGTTCTTGAAGGAGTAGCCGAAGCACGGTACGTGGCAGGTGACCGGATCCGGGCCGAACTTGTACTCGGCGCCGCTGACCAGGCCCTTGAGGAAGTTCCAGTACTGGGTGTACAGCGGCTGGTCGAACCCGAGGTTCTTCTTGACCGCGGCGATCGCCTCGGGGGAGGGGTTCTTCCCGACGTACTGCGTGGCCAGTTGGTCGGTGGTCTCGCCGGCGATGCGCGGGAGCAGGAAGAAGATCGCGAAGGTGACCGCACTGACCACCAGCAGCAGCACGACGGCCGCGAAGATCCTGCGGATGATGTAGGCAAACACAGTTGGGCGGCTCCGGCGGCCCGCCGCCGTCCGGGATCTTCCGGACGGCGGCGGGCGGCCGCTGCCTTCACCTGCCTTCAGGGATGTGGAGCCAGGCTCTTTACTTGGTGGTGCCGATGTTCAGGTAGTCGTACTCACCCGAGAAGCCCGAGGTGGACACCAGGTTGGTGGCGTTGTCCGGGCGGTACAGGAAGACCTTGAAGTAGGTCAGCGGGACGTAGACCGCCTGGTCCATGATCTTCTTGTCGATCTGGCCGTAGATCTTCTCGCGCGCCGACTGGTCGGTGTTGGCGATGGCGTCGTCGAGCAGCTTGTTGACCTCGGGGTCGTTCAGCTGGGCCAGGTTGCTGTTGCCGGAGGCCTTGATGGCGCGGCCGTCGGAGATCTGCTGCAGGAAGCCGTAGCCGGTCGGCCAGTCGGCGCTCCACTGCATCATCATCAGACCGATGTTGTGGTCCTGGGTGAACTGCGGGACACCGGCGGCGTCCGAGAAGTACTTGCCCTGCGCGTACTTCTGGATCTCGACATTGATGTTGATCTTCTTCAGCGCGGCCTGGATCGCGGTCGCCGCCTGGACCTCCGGGTCGCGCTCGGTGCGGGCGGTGATCACGGTGCTGAAGCCGTCCGGCTTGCCGCAGGCCTTGAGGGCGTCCTTGGCCTTGGCCTCGTCACCCTTGTTGCCGTTGGTCGCCCAGGTGTTGAAGTCCTGGTGGCCCGGGACGTCCGGCGGGAGCACGGTGTTGGCGACCTGGCCGCGGATCGGGCCGCCGAGCGTGGTCTGCACGGAGACCTTGTCGATCGCGTACTGGACGGCCTTGCGGCACTCCAGGTTGTCGAACGGCGCGACCTTGCTGTTGATCGCGACGTACGCCAGGCGGCCGCCGTAGGCGTTGTCGGTGTTCGCCTTGAGCTTCTGGTTCTGCAGGATCTGCGCCTGGGTCTGCGGGTCGACGCCGCTGCCGACCAGGTCCACCTGGGCGTTGCCGGCGATCAGGTCCTTGTCGATGGTGGACTGCTCCATGCCCATCCGGACCACGATCTTGTCCGCGAGCTGCTTGCGGATCGGGTCGGTGCTCGGGTCCCAGTTGGTGTTCGGCACCAGGATGAGCTGCTTGCCGTCCTCGTAGGACTCGAACTTGTAGGCACCCGAGGCGACCACGTGCTTCACGTAGCCGGCGCCGTCGTCCTTGGCCTGCGGGACCGGGACGGTCTGCGGGGAGCCCACCAGGTAGTCGAAGTCCGCGAACGGCTGCTTCAGGTGGAAGACGATGGTCAGGTCGTCCGGCGTCTCGATCGAGTTCAGGCCACCGGTCTTGTCCTTGTACGGGCCCTGGTACGGGGTCTCGTTGTCGACCAGCAGGTCGTGGAAGTAGGTGGGGCCGTTGGAGTTCACGTCCGACGCGAAGTTGGAGCGCTCGACGGCGTACTTGACGTCCTTGGAGCTGATCGGGGTGCCGTCGTCGAACTTCAGGCCCGCGCGCAGCTTGTACGTCCAGGTCAGGCCGTCCGCGCTGGCCTTGCCCAGGCTCTCGGCGAGGTCCGGGACCAGCTTGTTGCCGTTCGAGCCTGCGCCCGGGGCGAAGGTGGTCAGCGGACGCCCGTACAGGCGCGAGAAGTTGTAGATGTAGGCGTAGTACGTGTTGCCCGGGTCGAAGGAGTCCGGGGCGCCCTTCATCTCGTAGGTGACCGTCCCGCCCTTCTTGTCCGAGGCGTTGACGATGCCCTTGGTGGCGGCGTCGGCACCGCCGCCACCGGCGCTGCTGCCGCTGGCGGAGGAGGACGAGCCGGAGCCCTTGCTGCCGGAGGTGCAGCCGGTCACGATCAGGACCGCGGCGGCTGCCGCCGCGGTCAGGGCGACGGTACGGGACCTGCGCATGGGTGAGATCAACCCCTTGAGGGTGGGAAGGAGGGAGGGCCTGGCGTTACGTCAGTTGCTCTTGGGATCGAGGGCGTCACGCAGCCCGTCGCCGAGCAGGTTGAAGGCGAGCACGGTGAGGAAGATCGCCAGACCGGGGACCACCATGTACTGGGGGTCCACCTGGTAGTACTTGATCGCGTCCTGGAGGATCCCGCCCCAGGAGGCCTGCGGCGGCTGGATGCCGACACCGAGGAAGCTGAGGCCGGCCTCGAAGAGGATGTTGGTCGGGATCAGCAGGGTCGAGTAGACCAGGATCGGACCGACCAGGTTCGGCAGCAGTTCCTTGAACAGGATGAACGGGCCTCGGGCGCCCAGGCTGCGGGCCGCGTGGACGAACTCCCGCTCGCGCAGCGACAGCGTCTGTCCGCGCACGATCCGGCCCATGTAGGGCCAGTTGAAGAAGCCGATCACGAAGATCAGCACCAAGATGTGCAGCGGGAGGCCGTGCAGGCCGAACGCGCCGCCCTGCAGCGAGGTCGAGATCGCGATGGCGAAGAGCAGCAGCGGGAAGGCGAGGAAGACGTCCATGATGCGGCTGATCACGGTGTCCACCCAGCCGCCGTAGTAGCCGGCCATGACGCCGAGCACGGTGCCGATCGTGTTCGACAGCAGGGTCGCGCCGAAGGCGACCAGCAGGGAGACCCAGGAGCCCTCGATCACGCGGGAGAGCAGGTCACGGCCCTGGAGCGGGTCGACGCCGAGCGGGTGGTCCCAGCTCATCCCGCCCCAGTCACCGAGCGGGATGCCGCCCAGGTTGGCGTCGAGCAGGTCCTGGTTCAGGGCGTCCGGGTCGAGGCCGAACAGGGCCTCGATGGGCTTGGCCAGTACGGCCAGCAGGATCAGCAGGATCACCACGACGCCGCCGGCGACGGCGAGTTTGTCGCGCTTGAAGCGGGTCCAGGCGATCTGGCCGAGGGAGCGGCCCTCGATCTTCTTGGCCGGGCTCGCGGGGGCGGGTGCCTCCGGTTCGTTCCCGGTGGTTGCGATGGGTGCGGTCATGGTCAGTTGGTCCCCTCGCCGACGGTGGCCGGCCCACGGGCGCCGGTCACCGGTTCGGCGGTACGGCTGCGGACGTGCGGAGGTGCTTGGAACGGGTGTTCGCGGCAGTACGTCGTGCACGGGTACTGCCCCAACGCGGGATGGGCTTCGCGTGGTTCTGGCGGTCGGCGTGCGCGTTCACCTTCGTGGGGTTCCCAGTACGCGCGGTGCGTTGCGCAGAACTCTCTGCCATCCGAACTCGCTTGCGCCAGCCCTGACAACCGACAGATGCCCAACTGTGATCTGTGCGCATGCACCTCCTACGCCTTCGGCATATCCCTCTTCACACGGCTGTATCAGGCATGTCAAGGTGATCGACGGTAACGGCCGGAAGTTCGTCCGGAAAGCACCGAAGCCGACCTGATGCAAGATCAAGTCGGCTTCTGGAAACAGGTTTTGGTTGTCAGCGCCCCGGGTATCCGGGCCACGGCTGCTGCGGCTGCCCGGTCCAGCCCTGCGCGGGCTGCTGCGTGCCGTAGCCGTAACCCGGCCCCTGCTGCGCAGGGTACGGCGGAGGCGGCACCGGCGGGTACGGGCCGGTCGGCGGGCGTCCCGCCTCCCGGTCGAAGAACGGGCGCGCGTGCGCCCGCATCCACAGCGCCACCGGGTCGTACTCGTCCGCCATCGCCACCGTGGACACCGCCAGCCCCTCCGGGGCCACCGCGATCGCCCGCTGCATCAGCGCCCGCACCGCCTCCACCGCCGGCGGCGAACTCTCGTACAGCTCCAGTCCGATCGCCAGGTACGGCTCCCCCACGGCCGGCTGCACCCAGGCCCGGCGCAGCGCCCGCACCGCACGCACCTCACCGGCCTGCCGCTCCAGCAGCGCGAAGAACGGCTGGGCGTTCAGCTGCGGCTCACTCAGCTTCAACGGCCCGGCCGGCAGCCGCTCCAGGCCCGCGGCGATCCGCCGCAGGTCCGCCCAGGGCACCCCGACCCCGCCGCCGGGCGCATGCGGGTTGAGCCACAGCCCCCAGCGGGTCCGGTACAGCGAAGCGGCGATCTCCCGCCCGGAGATGACCTCGTGGGCCCGCGCCCAGCCGGACGACGCCAGCTGCTCGGACGAGGTGACGGCCGGCGCGTAGCCGTGGCCGCTGATCTCCATGTTCCCGTACTGGGCGTCCGCGCTGCCCGGCGTGCCGTGCCACAGCAGCATCCAGACCTGGCCGTCGGCCAGTGCGTGCAGCAGTTGCTCGTACGCCTCGTAGCGCTCCGGCGCGACCTCGCGCAGGGTGCGCTCCAGCGCGCCCGGATCCGCTCCGGGGCGCCCGGCGGGCGCCTGGCCCCAGGGCCCCGGTGCACCGCCCGCTACCGCTCCCGCACTCATGCGCCCACCTCGCCGCGCCTCTTTCCTCAAGCCTGCCGGCCCGTCGGCCGTCTGCACGCACCCTATGGCGCGGCACCGGCCACCGCCACGGCGACGTGCCTCCGATACGAACCCCGCTCAACCCCGCGCGTAGAAAGGGAGCACCCGGGTGAGCAGCCACTCGACCACCGGGTCATCGGCGAGATCGAGCAGTACGAGGTGGACGCCCCCCGGCAGCGGCGCGGTTCCCAACGCGCGGCCGAGCGCCTCGTTCACCGCGCCCGGGTCGGCCGGGGCCGCCTGGTCCAGCTGGACGCCCACGAACATCACGGTCGGCTCGCCCTCGATGCTGGCGAGCGCCCGCCGCGCGGACAACACTCCGGGCAGGGCGGAAAGTTCGGCCCGGCAGGCGGCCAGGAAGTGCTCCGGGTCCTCCCCCGGCACCGGCTCGCGCAGCGCCACCCGGCCACCGGTCGGCGCCTCCGGCCCCTGGCCCTGACTCTGGTTCTGCTCCTGGATCCGGCCCTGCTCCTGGTCGGCCAGGCGCTCCTCGCGCGGGCCGCGCCGAAGCTCCGCCACACCCTGCGGCGGCACCGGGATGCCCACCGCCGCCTCCGGGTTGACCGCGATGCCCACGCCCAGCGGCAGCCCGCGGGCGAACTCCCAGACCGGCGCCACCGCGAAGGCCATCCCCGGCGCCTGCCGCAGGAACACCTCCTGCGAGGAGAACACCGGCACGTACGGCTCGCCGGCCAGCTCGATGGTCGGCAGGTCCAGCGCGGGCCCCTGCGGGTCGCCGCCGGCCGGCAGCGGGATCCACACCTGGCTGCGGGCCAGCACCTCGACCACCCGCGGCGTCGCACCCGGGTCGCCCAGCGCGGCGGTCAGCACCTGCTCCAGCTCGTTGGCCGGCCACCCGCCGCCCGGCGGCGCCGACTCCGGCCCGCCCCACCCCTGCTGCTGCTCCACCGGGTACCCCATGCGCGCCTGATCCGCCCTCTGCCGGTCGGCCGCCCTCTGCTGCGCCGACGCGCAGCAGTCTAGGGCTGTGCCCGAGGTGGCGGGGTGTGACCGGGTCCCCTCTCCCGTCGTCGGCGCGGACGTGCCATGATGTGCGCGTTCGACGGCGCGGCGCGCCGGCGGACCGACAACTCCATACCGGCCGCTCGAACCCGCGCGGGAGAGCCCGGAGTGCCCCGTCAGGCGGCACAGCCGGCGCCGAAGGAGCAACTCCTCCCCGGAATCTCTCAGGCCCCCCTACCGCACGGGTTAGGCACATCTGGAAAGTGGCGCACGGCCCTGTCGCGCGCCCACCCACGGTGCAAGCCACCATGCTGTCCTGGATGCTGGAAACAGCTGCGGGCAGGTGGGCGGTGAAGCTCTCAGGTTCGACGACAGATGGGGAGACCCACGCCGCCGCATGCCCGCGCGCAGGGTCGGCCCCCCAGCGGGTCCGGTTCCGGCGCGTGCACCCATGAGTGCCCAGACCGAGGAGTTCCAGGCCATGTCGTCCCTCCGCCTCACCGCGCTCGACGCGCTGCACCGCGCCCTCGGCGCGACCATGACCGACTTCGCCGGCTGGGACATGCCGCTGCGCTACGGCAGCGAGCGCGAGGAACACCTCGCCGTCCGCACCCGGGCCGGGCTGTTCGACCTCTCCCACATGGGCGAGATCACCGTCACCGGCCCGCAGGCCGGCGAGATGCTGGACCACGCGCTGGTCGGCTTCGTCTCCGCGCTGGGCGTGCTGCGCGCCCGCTACACCATGATCTGCGCCGAGGACGGCGGCATCCTGGACGACCTGATCGTCTACCGCCTGCGCGAGGACGCCTTCCTGGTCGTCGCCAACGCCTCCAACGCCCAGCTGGTGCTGGACGAGCTGATCGCCCGCGCCAAGGGCTTCGACGCCGTCGTCACGGACGACCGCGACACCTACGCGCTGATCGCCGTCCAGGGCCCGGAGGCCACCGCGATCCTGGCCGGGACCACCGACGCCGACCTGCCCGGCCTGAAGTACTACGCGATCCTCCCGGCCCAGGTCGCCGGCCGCGACGTGCTGCTCGCCCGGACCGGCTACACCGGCGAGGACGGCTTCGAGATCTTCTGCAACCCGGGCGACGCCGAGGGGGTCTGGCAGGCGCTGACCGCCGCCGGCGAGGGCCGCGGCCTGGTCCCGTGCGGCCTGTCCTGCCGCGACACGCTGCGCCTGGAGGCCGGCATGCCGCTGTACGGGCACGAGCTCTCCACCGACCTGACCCCGTTCGACGCGGGCCTGGGCCGGGTCGTGCGCTTCGACAAGACCACCAACGAGGGCACCTTCGTCGGCCGCAAGGCGCTGGAGAGGGCCGCCGCCGAGGCCGAGGCCAACCCGCCGCGGGTGCTGGTCGGCCTGGTCTCCGAGGGCAAGCGCGTCCCGCGCGCCGAGTACACCGTGGTCTCCGCCGACGGCGCCCCGATCGGCCGGATCACCTCGGGCGCCCCGTCGCCGACCCTGGGCCGGCCGATCGCGATCGCCTACGTGGACGCGGCCCACGCCGCCCCCGGCACCGCCGTCGCGGTGGACGTGCGCGGCAAGCACGAGCCGGTCGAGGTCGTGGCGCTGCCGTTCTACAAGCGCGCTCGCTGAGGCCGGGGGCCTCGCTCGCCGAGGCCCCGCCTTCCCCGTAGACCCGGGCCTGAACCACGCCCGACCCAGGCTTGAGCCACGCCTGATCCAGGTCCGACCCAGGTCCGACCCAGGTCCGATCCCATGCCTGAACCACGCCTGATCCGCGTCGAAGCCGTCCGTGCGGCGGCCCGCTTCGTCGTACCCGCTTCCCATCCTGGAGAATGACGCCATGAGCAACCCCCAGCACCTGCAGTACACCAAGGAGCACGAGTGGCTGACCGCCATCGAGGGCGGTGTCTCCACGGTCGGCATCACCGCCCACGCGGCCGACGCGCTCGGTGACATCGTCTACGTGCAGCTGCCCGAGGTCGGCGCCGACGTGACCGCGGGCGAGTCCTGTGGCGAGCTGGAGTCGACCAAGTCGGTCAGCGACCTGTTCTCCCCGGTGACCGGGAAGATCGTCGAGATCAACCAGGACGTCCTGGACGACAACAGCCTGGTCAACAGCGCCCCGTTCGAGGGCGGCTGGCTGTTCAAGGTCCAGGTGGAGTCCACCGACGAGCTGCTCAGCGCGGACGAGTACACCGCCTTCATCGGCGGCTGACCCGCTCGTGACGGGGCGGCCGCAGCGCGGCGGCCGCCCTGCCAGGCTCCCCCCCTCTGCTCCCGTCTCTCTCCTCCCGGGAAGACCACACCATGACGGTTCTGAACCAGTCCCTGCACTCCCTCGACCCGGAGATCGCCGCCGCGGTCGACGCCGAGCTGCACCGCCAGCAGACCACCCTGGAGATGATCGCCTCCGAGAACTTCGCCCCGGTGGCGGTCATGGAGGCCCAGGGCTCGGTACTCACCAACAAGTACGCCGAGGGCTACCCCGGCCGCCGCTACTACGGCGGCTGCGAGCACGTCGACGTGGTCGAGCAGATCGCGATCGACCGCATCAAGGCCCTGTTCGGCGCCGAGCACGCCAACGTCCAGCCGCACTCGGGCGCGCAGGCCAACGCCGCCGCGATGTTCGCGCTGATCAAGCCGGGCGACACCATCCTGGGCCTGAACCTGGCCCACGGCGGTCACCTGACCCACGGCATGAAGATCAACTTCTCCGGCAAGCTCTACAACGTGGTCGCGTACCACGTGGACGAGAAGACCGGCCAGGTCGACATGGCCGAGGTCGAGCGCCTGGCCAAGGAGCACCAGCCGAAGCTGATCATCGCCGGCTGGTCCGCCTACCCGCGCCAGCTGGACTTCGCCGCGTTCCGCCGGGTCGCCGACGAGGTCGGCGCGCTGCTGATGGTGGACATGGCGCACTTCGCCGGTCTGGTCGCCGCCGGCCTGCACCCCAACCCGGTGCCGTACGCGGACGTGGTCACCACCACCACCCACAAGACCCTGGGCGGCCCGCGCGGCGGTGTCATCCTGTCCAAGGCCGAGTACGCCAAGAAGATCAACTCCGCGGTGTTCCCCGGCCAGCAGGGCGGCCCGCTGGAGCACGTGATCGCCGGCAAGGCCGTTGCCTTCAAGGTCGCCGCGTCCGAGGAGTTCAAGGAGCGCCAGCAGCGCACCCTGGAGGGCGCCAAGATCCTCGCCGAGCGCCTGCTCCAGGCCGACGTCGCCGAGGCCGGCGCCTCGGTGCTGTCCGGCGGCACCGACGTGCACCTGGTCCTGGTCGACCTGCGCAACAGCCAGCTCGACGGCCAGCAGGCCGAGGACCGCCTGCACGAGGTCGGCATCACGGTCAACCGCAACGCCGTCCCGAACGACCCGCGGCCGCCGATGGTCACCTCCGGCCTGCGCATCGGCACCCCCGCGCTCGCCACCCGCGGCTTCCAGGCCGAGGACTTCCGCGAGGTCGCCGACATCATCGCCGAGGCGCTCAAGCCCGCCTTCGACGAGGACGCCGCCACCGCGCTCAAGGCCCGCGTCACCGCGCTGGCCGAGAAGTACCCGCTCTACCCGAACCTCTGATCACTGCGGTGATCGTTCGGGCGGGGTGACCGGCCTCACCCCGCCGCGGCACCTGGGATCCCGGGGCACCGCGCACACTGGACAGTGTGCGCGGGGCCCCGACCCGGGTCGTCCCCCGCCCGCCCGTCCAT
>NZ_JBHXTQ010000086.1:0-38008 GCF_042677305.1 Kitasatospora sp. NPDC127121
TCGCCCTAGGGGGGGGCGGCGCAGTGCGCGTCCGCCCCTTCGGCGTTTGTGGTAGCGGGGACAGGATTTGAACCTGCGACCTCTGGGTTATGAGCCCAGCGAGCTACCGAGCTGCTCCACCCCGCGTCGGTAGTACCGACCGTACGGCACCGGTCCGCGATCACCTAATCGGTTACCCGGCGGCCGCTTCCGCAGGGCCACCCTCACCGGGCAGTCCCTCGCGGGAGCCGGCGGCTGACATCGCCGACAGGTGATGCGGCAGGGGCGAACACGCGCCCCGACGTCCGTGCGTGCGATCGAAGACGTTCGGCCACGAACCCCCGAGAATCAGCTACTTTGCGTTATTGCTCGTGTCGAATGTGTGACATGTCTGGACTGCTGGGCATGCTGCGGTCCGGGCCGACTCGCAGGCACAACTCCAGGAGTGAGACATGTTCAGCACCGTGCGTGCCGCCAGGATCACCGCCGCCGCTGCAGCCACCGTCCTCGCCGTCAGCCTGGGCGTCGTGGCCGCGCCGTCCGCCTCGGCGGCTGACAACTGCTGGCCCGGGGAGAGCAACCGGTGGTACTGCCACAACGTGCCCGGCTCCCCCGTGTACGGCGTGGTCGGCAACAACCACGTCTACCCGGACCCCGACACCGTCGTCGGCTACATGAACTCCGACCCCAGCTGGTTCTACTGCAAGGAGGACAACCAGGCCTGGGTCGGCGGGCCGCACCCGACCCGCTGGCTGATGACCGTCGCCGACAACGGCCAGCTCGGCTTCATGAAGGACACCGCCATCACCAGTGAGACCGACCCCGTTCCGAACTGCTGACCCGGCCTGGAGCCGATCCCCGCTCTGCGCGAGCAGGAGCGCGGCTACCGCTCTACTTGCGGTGCCCCGGGAGGGGATTGCCGGGCTCGTCCAACCAAGCCGCCTGTCCGGCAGGTGTCACCGTGAGCCCGTACCGCTCGTAACCGGGGCTTCCGGCGGCCATCCACTGGGTGTGGGCGGCCTCCGTTTCGTCCCACAGCTGCCGGGGCCCGGACTGGCGGACCTCGAACCGGGATTCCCCGGGCACGGAGTCGACCGTTGCCCAAGACGTGACGGCCGTGTCGAACAGCCACCACGTCCAGCCGCCGTCACCGAACTCGTTGCGCCGGTAGTACACGTCCGGCAGGGCGAGGGCGCAGGCGAACTGCGCAAGCCAGTCGCCCCCGATGGCTTCGGGGTCGAGACTCGTCCAGGACTGCGCGGAGTCGCCCGGCCACTCACCGGGCAGGTAGTCGTCCACCGGAGTGCCCTGGTAGCGCTGCTGGCGCAGCACCATGAACGCCGCCGATCGGGTGAACGGACCGCTTGCCGTCCCGTCGCTTCCCACCGCGAGCCGCACGATCGCCCCGCCGCCCAGTAGCGGTGAGACGGGGCTGACGATCACCCCGCCCGGCCGGGTCTGAGCTACCCAGGCAGGCGGGACGTCCCGCAGGGACACGGTGGAGATGATCCGGTCGTACGGGGCGCGTACGCCCCAGCCGAACGAGCCGTCCCCGCACACGACTTCGGGGGTGTAACCGGTACTGCGAAGTGCGGCGCGGGCTTGCGCGGTGACCTGCGCGTCCACCTCGACGGTGGACACCATCTCGGCGCCCAGGCGATGCGCCAACAACGCCGCGTTGTAGCCGGTGCCCGTCCCGATTTCGAGCACCCGATGCCCGGGGGTCGCGTCCAGGTCGGACAGCATCTCGGCCACCATGGTGGGCATGGATGCCGACGACGTGGGAGTACGGTGGTCGCCGTCCCCGGCACCGTCGTCCCACTGCGTGACGATCGGCAGGTCGCTGTAGGCGAGCCGCATCCACCGCTCGGGTTCCTTGGTCCGGCTGCACTCGGTGTCGCCGCCGTCCTCGTCCGCCCAGATGGTGTCGGGGAGGAACACGTGTCGCGGCACGGCCGCCACGGCCGGAGCCCATCCGGGGGGCAGGGAACCGGCGTCGGTGAGCGACGCCACCAGTGCGGCCCGCTGCTGTTCGGGGGTCAACTCTTCTTGTGCTTCGGTGCCGGGGTCGGCTGCTGGCCGTCCTTCGAGGGGTTCGGGCCGATGGCCGGCGAGCCGGGCTTGGCGTGCCCGCCGCCCTTGCCGTCGTTCGGTCCACCCTTGTTCTCGTCTCCCATGGTCAGCGTCCTTTCTCTGTTCGACTTGCAGGGGCGGTGCTGTTCCCGCCGCACCCGGGGGCACAGCGAGTACCTGCCGTGCGGCAGGGGTGATGCCCCGCCCCGGGCGGGGTGAACCTCAACCAGCAGCCCGGGATGGGAGTTCGATAGCCGAACCCCTGCCCTGTGCACAGGGTTCATCGGCTCGCTTGTGCTGGGAACGGCTGGTCGGCTGTTTCATGGGTGGGGGGCGCGGGGGCGCCGAGGATGTGGCTGCGGGCCGCGCGGGCGAGGACCGCTTGGTCTGCCGTGGGTATTCCGGCGCGGTTCCAGTGGAAGACGACCATGCTGCGACCCGCGCCCAGACGTCACCTTGTTCGGTCCACTCCTGGCCGACTGCGCGCAGCATCGCGCTGCACATCAGGATGGACAGTTCGCGGCGCCCGATCGGCGGGGCGGCCGGCTGGCCGTGGTGGGTCCGGAGGGCTTCGAGCAGGATGGCGCGGCTGTCGGGGTGGAAGAGGGCAAGACGGGTCCCATCTGGGCGGCCAGGTTGGCGAGTTCGAGGACGCACATGTGGTGGATGACGTCCCTGACGGCCGTCCGGACGTCGCGCGCCGCCGACGCCGTCCACAGCGTCAGCGGCTGGCCGAAGGCGTAGTAGGCGGTGGCGGTGCACCAGAACGGTGCGGCCGGCCTCCAGGGCCGCTCGCGGGTGAAGACGCCCGGGGCGGTGGGGCGTTCCGCCTCGGCCCGGGTGGGCGCCGACCGGGGAGTAGGCGGCGTTCGGCGACGCTGCCAACCGACGGCCCGCATGGCCCGTCTGGTCGCGGTTTTCACGGAGTGCGCCTCGGCGCATCGCCAGCGGCAAGAAGGACCCTTGCCCACACGTTCTTTGTCGTGGCGGTCGTTACCACACCCGTTCCGTCCGCTAGCTCGCGGACGAGGAGCAGCCCCCGGCCACACTCGCCGCGGGCAACCGGAGTTTCCGGCAGCGGCAGGTCAGGGCGGCAGTCCAGAACCTCGATCCGGCAGTCGCCGCCGGTCTCCTGAAGGTGCAGACCGATACTGCCGCGCGACCGGCTGGCGTGCCGAACGACGTTTGTCACCAGTTCCGAGGCGATGAGGACCAGGTCGGATGCCCGGTCGTTCTCCCATCCCCACTCTCTGAGCACTGAGCCCACCATTCGGCGTGCCGTGGAAGCCGCGGCCGCCTCTGCCGTCAGCGTGGCCTCCCAGTGGTGGAGAGATCGCGGCTGTTCGACGGCCACCATGTGCATCGCTCCCGTCATCAGGAGCGTCTTGACGCCCCGTCACAGTTCGCTTACGGGGATCAACCATGGACTGGGGTGCGGAGACAGAACCACCCACGAAGCAGGGACACTTGCTCCTCGTTCGGGTGAGGCCAGGGACAAGCTGCGGACAGTTCGTGGACACTTCCGCATCACCTGTGTGGCCACCGGTCCAGAGGTGGTAGGCAAGGGGATGAAGTAGTTCGCAGCTGGGGCTGCGGCCCCGAAGGGACCGCGACGCGATGAACACTGTGTTCGATGTCTTAGTCACCGAGGCCCGCATGGATTTCCGGAGCTTCCTGGCCGAGTACAGGCGGGTCGCAGCGCTCCTCTACGAGCGGACCGGGGATATCGCCTTCAGAAACGTCGTTCTGACGGACAAGAGCTTCACGCGGTGGCGTGCCGGACAAGTCGCCCGGCCTCACCACCCGGCACCCGCAATTCTCGAGCGGATGTACGGCAAGCCCGTCGACGAACTCTTCGCGCCCTGCACCGACGAGCAGGCACAGGTACTGCGCGCAGTACCCACTCCAGTGCTCGATGAAAGAGAACTCGCCATGACCGCACGAGATGCCCGCGCCCACGCCGCCGACGCGGCCTCACAGTTGCTTCCCGACCTCAGCCTCGACCAACTCGAGGACGACCTGGTACGCCTGGTCCGAGCAAACACCACCACCCCTCCCCACCAGATCTTCATGGCGGCCAAGGAACTGCTCGGCCTTGCCACCGTGATGCTCGACCGTACGCAGCTGTTGTCCCAACGAGGCCGCCTCTACGTCGTCGCCGGCCAGGCATCGGCGCTCCTGGGTGCCTGCGCGTTCGATCTCGGCTCGATGCCGACCGCAGTTGAACTGATGCGTGCCTCTGCCCTGTACGGCCAGGTGGCGGAGCACGGGCCGCTCCAGGCGTACGCCCACGGCTACCTCGCCCTGTTGTACTACTGGGGCGGCAACCCCGCCCAGGCGGTTCGCCAGATCGAGCGGGCCCATTCGTTCCGAGGGGTTGGTGCCACGGGCCAGGCGAGGCTGGCGGCAATCGCTGCCCGCTCGTATGCGCACCTCGGCCGGGCCGAGGAGGCCCACGCAGCAATAGATCGAAGCTTGGCCGATCGAGGCCCCGCCGTGGACGATCTCCACGATGGGATCGCAGGTGAGTTCGATTTCAGCGTGGAACGCGTCGCCATGAGCAACAGCACAACCCTGCTTCTCTTGCGGGACGGGGTCGGCGCGGAGGCCTCCGCCCGGCGGTCGCTGGAACTGATCGCTTCCCAGTCCTCGGCCTCCACACCGCTCGCGGTTGCCCCGCAAGCCGGCGCGGACCTGGCGACGGCCCTGTTGATGCGGCGTGACCTGGACGGTGCCGCTGAGGCCATGCGTCCCGTACTGAGTCTGCCGAGGGAGTGGCGCGGGGCCGGCCTCGTAGGCCGGGTGAACGCGGTCCGGGCGGAGCTGGCCTCGCCGAGCTTCCGCGACGCCTTGGTCGCGCGGGACCTCGCAGAGCAGATCGACGACTTTACGCTGGTCGCCGCACCGCGCACCCTCGGACCCGGCGCGGTGCGGCTCGCCATCGACGGGGGGATCGGCTAGCGGGCACCCTCCAGAACGGCGCGCTCCTTGTCCGGGGCAATCCCATGTTCGTCCCACCGCTGATGCGGAACGGGCATGTTGCCCTGGAGGAGCCAGGACCACGTGTCTGCGACGGTTTCCGCCAGCGGCCGGCGGGGGAAGCCGGCCGCGATCGCCGACGACGAGTCGATGGCCCACACGCCTGGATGTGTCCGCCAGAGCGGGATCTCTGTCCACTGGCGCAGGCCGCTGCGGAGCAGGACCTCATCGGTGACCCACGCCAACTCGCCGGAGCTGCCGGTCACGTCCATGCACGCTTGGAGGAAGCCGCCCATCGTCTCGCGGCCCACCGGTGCGGTGACGTTGTGAACCTGGTGCCCGACACGCTGGGCCTGATCGAGCGCAAAGGCCGCCACATCCCGCACATCGACTGGCTGGATCGACTTCGCCGGATCGCCCGGCGCGAGGATGCGGCCTCCTCGCTCGGCCCTGCGCAGCCACCACGGCAGCCTGCCGACGTACTCGCCGGGCCCGAGGATGACGCCCGGCCTGAGCAGACTCGTACGGGTGAGGCCGAATGCTTCGGTCACTGCCCGCTCGGCGCCGGCCTTCTGCCGTCCGTAGTACGTGTCTGGGCCTGTCCACCCCTCTGGGAGCTGCCCGTACTCCGGTCCGGCGTCGGCCGGGGCATCCAGCACGGGCGAGTCCACGGTCAGAGGCTCGATGGGCCAGCCTTCGTAGACGGACACCGTGGAGACGTAGACGTACCGGCTGACGACCGGCTCCAGGGCCCGGGTGCCACCCAGCACAGTGCGGGGCGACAGCTCGGAGGCGGAGGTGTCGATCACGGCGTCCCACGGTCCGTGCTCGGCCAATCGCGCCATGTCCTCCGGCCGCTCCCGGTCGCCGTGCACCGCGACCGCTCCGGGCACCGGGACACCGGACAGGCCGCGCGTGAACGTGGTCACCTCCCAACCTCGTTCCAGCGCGCCACTCACGACCGCCCGGCCCAGGAACCAGCCACCGCCCAGCACGAGAATCCTCATGCGGGCGATCCTGCCAGCCCGGCGCCTTCGCGCGCAGCCGCCCGCAGAATCGGGGCCCCTACCGGTCGCGGAGCAGGTCGAGGTACCGGTCAACGACCTGCTGCTCCAATCTTGATCACGGATTCGGCGACGACGACCGTCAGACCGAAGACCATGCCGAACACCAGCAGGACGACGAACGCCCGGCAGCCGTAGGGCTGTCCGCGTATCGCCCAGTCCGTCACGAGCGCGGAGTCGCCTATGTCCCGCTGCGGGGAGAGTCACCCCACCTGGAGACCACCGTGGTCGCCGTACACCGCCCGGGAGTGGACGAGGCCGTACACCGTCTGCTGGAACTGATCACCCGCCACACCACCGCGTGATCCGAGGCCGGATATCGGCCGCCACCAGGCACTGTTCGGATACGGCCTCACCCCGACCCGGGCGGGTGCCGGGTCGGGGTGCGTCGGGTCAGCGTGCGTGGGTGACTGCTACTGGAGCTTCCACTGCTGATTCCAGGCGTTGTCGCAGGTCCAGACGCCGAGCGCCTTGGCGTCCTCGTCGTAGGTCAGGCAGTCCTGGTCGGTGATCCGGATCTGGTACTGGCCGCCGCCTGCGCTGACGAGCTGCCACTTCTGCGCGTCGGCGCCGGTCCACGGCTTGGCCTCGGCGAAGAAGGTCTTGGTGTTCTCGGTCAGCGCGAGCCCGGAGACGGCACTGGTGATCTTGTACCGGCCGTTGCCCAGGGCGGTGAACTGCCAAGCGGAGTTCTTGGCGCCGCTGGCTCCGGCCAGGATCGAGGACCCCGTGACCACCGGGCCCCGGCCGTTCTTCACCTTGGGGTGGTGCAGCCCGGCGATGCCGGCACCACCACCGCTGCCGCCCTTGCCGCCCCCGCCCTTGCCGCCGCGCTGGTGCGCGGGGATGGCCGGGGTGGTGCTGGTGTCGCCGCCGTCGTCGTTGCCGTCGTTGCCGTCGTCGTTGCCGTCATCACCGTCATCGTGCGCGGGGATGCCGGGGGTGCCCGGGGTGTCGGTGATCGGGGTGCCACCACTCTTGGGGACGCCCGGGACCGTGATGTCGCGGGCGGGGAAGTGGATGATCCGCTTGCTGTCGACGCAGCGGATCAGCACACAGGACCTGGTGGTGCTCACGGTCCGGTCGGAGTCGGAGCCGACGAAGGCCCAGTTCCCGTACCCGCCGTCGCCCTTGTTGGTGAAGGTCGAGTCACCTGCGAAGACCCAGATGCGGAAGTCGTCGTAGCCTGCCGGCCCGCCCTGCGAGTCGTGGTGCTGCAGCTTGACGGTGGTGTCGACCAGCACCCCGTTCATGTTCGCCTCGTACACGTTGCGGAACCAGATGGTGTCGTAGAGGTCGGTGCCGTCGTACTTGAACACCATGACGTTGTAGCCGGGAGCCGCGGCACTCAGTTGGCTGGCCATGCCCTGGGTGAACGCGGCGTTGTCGGCCTGCGCCTGGAGGGCCGCGCTGCGGAAGCCGCCGATCATGGCACCGATGGAGTTGATCAGGGCCGTGGTGCAGTTGCCGCCGCCCACGCTGCTCTGGCCGTCGCAGTCGGCTGCGGCGGCCCGCTGCGGCGAGACCATCAGGCCGGCAACGGCCAGACCCGACAGCAGGACGCCCGCGACGGCGCGTTGGGCGAGCGTGTGGGACCGGCGGGAGAGACCGCGCATGCCGAAGTACCTCGATCACTGAGAGTGGTGAAGATCGTCCGTGGGGAAGAGACGATGCTCGGATGCTAGGTCGGCCCGAACGCCGCGCCCCGGGTTCCTGACAGTTCTCTGACAGTTCCCTGATGGATCACTGATGACCTGTTGGCAGACGGGCGTCACCGTCACGGACCTGGTCGCAGGACGGGGCGCAGGAGGAGACCGGCCACCAGCTTCGTCTGGCACGTGTGGCGTTGGACAAGGAACGGCGCGCGGACGGCCCTGGCTGTCTCTACCGGGTGGTGGCCTCCGGCGGGGTGCCGGGGTGGGTGAGGGAGTCGATCCAGGTACGGATCGCGGCTGCCGTGGTGGCGGCGTCCTCTCGTGCCAGGGAGAGGTGGTTGCCGGGCACCTCGACGCGCTCGTGTGGCAGTGGCCAGGACGTGCGCCAGGAGTCGCCGTCCGCGCGCGCCGCCATCAGTGGGGTCGGGCGCGCGGCGCCGATGAGGAGGGTCGGGGTGTCCACGAGCTCCGGGCGCCAGTCCAGGAAGAGCCCGGTGTAGGCGCCCATGGCCGCGACGGCGGCGTCCTCGTCGCCGGTGGATCCGTCCGCACTCACGTCCGCGCTCACGTCCGCGCTCACGTCCGCGGCGAGGTACGGGGCCGGTGGAGCGGCCAGGGCGGTCAGCCAGTCCGTGGAGTGGTTGCCCTGGTGAACGAGATACGTGTCGATCAGCACTTGTCCCAAGGGAGCGGATCCCCCGAGTTCGAGGCGTCGGGTCACGGCGTGCGCGACGGCGCCCCCGGCGGAAGCACCGACCAGGACGAGGGGCCGGTTGCCGACGTGCCGCAGCACCGTCTCGGCGTGGAGGCGGGCGAGCGTCTCCCGGTCGGCCGGAACGGCGTACCCCGCGCCGATGCCCGGGTGCGGGAACTCCAGGACCTCCAACTCGCCCTCGAAGCAGGCGTGCAGGGCCGCGAATCCGCCTCCCGGGAATGCGGGGAGCGGACGGTGGTCGGGGAAGAAGACCACGACCGGGGAGCCGGCGCGGCCCCGGGCCCGGCGCAGCGGCGGCACGGCGTGCTCCGCGGCGTCGTCGGCGCCGAACGTCGCGGCGGCCGAGGAAGCCGCGACCACCAGGTGCATCGCGGCCGCCGGCCGGCCCTGCTCGCAGAGCGCGCGGTACAGCGCCGCGAGCGTCTGCGCGGGCCGGCCGGTGGGTGGTGTGGGCCGGAGGCCGGGGCGCTCACGCGGTGTGCCGTCGGGCAGGTCGTTGGGCAGGTTGTCGGGCAGGTCGTCGAGCAGGTCGAGTACGTGACGGGCGAGGTCCTCGATCGCCGGGTGCTCGAACACGACGGCCGCGGGCAGCCGCAGGCGCAGGGCCGTACTCAGTCGGCTGCGGAACTGGACGGCCGTCAGGGAGTCGAAGCCGAGCTCGGCCAGGGTCCTGCCGGCGGGCAGGTCCTGCGCGCCGGAGTAGCCGAGCACCGCGGCCACGTCGCCGCGCAGCAGTTCCGTGAGCGCGGCCCCGCGCTCCTCGGCGGGCAGCCCGGCCAGCAGCGTGCGCCACGCTCCGGGCTCCGAGCCCTCCCGGCCGCCCGGCGGCGGTTCGGTCTCACCGCTCTGCACTTCGGCGGCGGGCCGACCGTGGCTCGCCAGGTCACGCAGCGGTGCCGGTAGTTGCCCTGCGGCGGTGCGCAGCGCGGCCCGGTCGAGCAGGACCGGCGCGAGTACGGGGGCTCCCGTCCGCAGTGCCGCGTCGAACAGGGTCAGTCCTTGGGCGGGGGTGAACGCCCGGACCACGTCGTCGGGCCTCGGGTGCCCCGCGCCCTCGGTCAACTGGGCTGCCATGCCCGCGTCGTGGCCCCACATGCCCCACGCCAGCGAGACGGCGGGCAGGCCGGCCGCGGCCCGGTGCTGGGCGAGCGCGTCCAGGAACGAGTTCGCCGCGGCGTAGTTGCCCTGGCCCGCCCGGCCCAGCACGCCCGAGATCGAGGAGAACAGGACGAAGGCCGACAGGCCCCGGTCGCGGGTCAACTCGTGCAGGTACCAGGCCGCGTCCGCCTTCGGCCGCAGGACCGCCGCCAGCCGCTCCGGGGACAGCGCGGCCAGCGCCCCGTCGTCGAGGACCCCGGCGGCGTGCACGACGGCGGTCAGCGGGGGATCGCACTGCTCGATCAGCTCGGCGAGCCGGGCCCGGTCGGCCGCGTCGCACGCGACGATCCTGACCTGCACACCCCGCTCCGCCAGACTCGCGCGCAGGGCGTCGGCGCCCGGTGCGTGCGGGCCGCGCCGCCCGGTCAGCAGCAGGTGGCGGACCCCGTACGCGTCGACCAGGTGCCCGGCCAGGTCCGCGCCCAGTGCTCCGGTGCCGCCGGTGATCAGCACCGTGCCGTCCGGGTCGAAGGCTCCGGAGCGGCGGGGCTGGGCACTCTCGGCCGGCCAGGGCTCGGGCAGGTGGACCGCCGCCGGGGCGCCGACCAGCCGTGGCACCGTCGCCGGAACGCCGACCAGCCGTGGCACCGTCGCCCGCCCGGCGCGCAGGGAGAGTTGGGGCTCGCCGCTGGCGGCCGCCGCGGGCAGCAGACGCAGGGAGGCGGGGTCCTCGTCCACGTCGATCAGGACCACGCACCCCGGCAGCTCCGACTGCGCCGTACGCACCAGCCCCCAGACCGCGGCTCCCGCCAGGTCCGGCGTGGGTGCGGTGGCGTTCCGCGTCACCACCACGAGCTGCGAGCCCGCGGTGGCCGGATCGTCCTGCCAGTCCTGGAGGACCTTGAGCACCCGCGTGGTCAGTAGGTGGACGTCGGCCAGTGGGTCGCGGTCCGTTTCCGATTCCGATCCGACGGCGGTGACCGCCAGGTGGCGGGGCGGGGCGGTGGCGTCCGCGCCCGCTGTGGATGAGGTCGGGCCGTTCGCGGGCGAGGACGGGCCGGCGAGGGGGACGAAGGCGCCGAGGTTCAGCTGGTCCGGCCCGAGGACCGTCCAGCCCGCCGACTGCGGTGCCCGGCCGGGCAGTGCGACGGGGACCCAGTCGGGGCGCAGCAGGGCGCGCTGGGCGATGTCCTGCCCGGGATCGCGGTGTCCGGCCGGAAGTCCCCTGGTGGAGAGGGAGTTGACGCGGGCCACCAGGGTGCCCGCCGGGTCGGTGAGCGTGATCGAGAACGCGCCGCCTTCCGAGGCGGGGCCTGCCTCGCCGACCGGCGCGATCCGCACCCGCACCGTCGACGCCGCGGCGGCGTGCAGGCACACGCCGCTCCACTGGAACGGCACCCGGGCGCCACCCGCGCCCCCGTCCGCGTCCGCGCCCCCGTCCGGGTCGGTTCCCGGGGCGTGCGCGGCGAGCATCGAGGCGTGCGCGGCGGCGTCCAGGAGCGCGGGGTGGATGCCGTACCGGTCCGCCTCGGCCGTCCACGGCTCGGGCAACCGGACCTCCGCGAACACCTCCGCACCCCGCCGCCACAGCGCGCGCACGCCGCGGAACGCGGGCCCGTAGGCCAGACCGCGCCCCGCCGCGGCTTCGTAGGCGCCGGCGGGATCGATCTCCGCGGCGCCGGGCGGCGGCCACTGCGTCAGGCCGTGCCCCTCCGGTGCCGTGCCCGGCTCGGGCGTGCGGGCGAGCAGGCCGGTGGCGTGCGGCGTCCATGCTGGCTCGGCGGGATCGGCGGCCTCGGCGGGCTCCACCGGTCGCGCGTGGATCTCGACGGACCGCCGGCCGGAGTCGTCCACCGCCCCCACCACGACCTGGACCCGTACCCCCGCAGCGGGCAGGGCCAGCGGCCGCAGGATCACGAGCTCCTCCAGCGTGCCGCAGCCGGCCGCGTCGCCCGCGCGCACGGCCATCTCGACGAACGCCGTCCCCGGCACGAGCGGCGCCCCGCCGACGACGTGGTCGGCGAGCCACGGCTGGGCGCCCGCCGACAGCAGGCCGGAGAGCACCGTGTGCCCGGTGCCCGGCACCTCGAACGGCGGGCCGAGCAGCGGATGCTCGCCGAAGGTACTGGCTGGACCCGCCCCGGCCGGGCGCGGTGGGTCCAGCCAGTACCTCCGGCGCTGGAAGGCGTAGGTCGGCAGTTCCACCCGCCGCAGCCCGCGCCGCAGCCCGCGCTCCGCGAACACCGCGGGCCAGTCGACGCCGACGCCGCGCACGTGGAACCGGGCCACGGCCGCCAGCAGCGTGTCCGGCTCCCGCTCGCCGTCACGGGCCGCGAAGGCGAACACCGGGCCGCCGCCGTCCTGGAACTCCGGGCCGCCGTCCTGGACGGCCGGGCACTCCTGCGCGTACGCGGTGAGCACGGGCTGCGGGCCGAGTTCCAGGAAGCCCCCGACGCCGTTGGCGCCCAGCCACTCCACGGCCTCGGCGAACCGCACGGGAAGCCGCGCGTGCCGCACCCAGTAGTCCGCGGAGCCCAGTTCCTCCGGCGCCGCCCGAGACCCCGTCACGGTGGAGACCACCGGGATCCGCGGCGGCCGGAACTCCAGCGTCTCGGCGACGCGGCGGAACTCGTCGAGCACCGGGTCCACCAGCGGCGAGTGGAAGCCGTGGCCGACCTTGAGCCGCGTGCTGCGGCGGCCGCGGGCCTCGAACCGCGCCGCGACGGCGAGCACCGCGTCCCGCGCGCCGGAGACCACCACCGCGCGCGGTCCGTTGACGGCGGCGATCGCCACGCGGTCGGCCACATCCGCGAGTTCGGGCAGGACCTCGTGCTCCGCCGCGTCGAGGGCCACCATCGCCCCGCCGTCGGGCAGCGCCCGCATCAGTCGCCCGCGCGCCGCGACCAGCCGCACGGCGTCGGCGAGGTCCAGCACGCCGGCTACGTGCGCGGCCGCCAACTCGCCCACGGAGTGCCCGGCCAGGAAGTCGGCCCGCATGCCCCAGGACTCCACCAGCCGGAAGAGCGCCACCTCGTAGGCGAACAGGGCGGCCTGTGTGAAGTCCGTGCGGTCGAGCAGGGCGTCCGGCGAGCCCGGCTCGGCGCGGATCACCGTGCGCAGCGGCCGGTCGAGTTCGCCGTCCAGCGCGTGGCAGACCTCGTCGAAGGCCTCGGCGAACGCGGGGAACGCCTCCCGTAGCTCCTCGCCCATCCGCGTGCGCTGCGCGCCCTGCCCGGTGAACAGGAAGGCGGTGCGGGTGCGCGGGTCGGCCAGGCGCGTCAACGCCCCGGCGCCGGACGTGCCGTCGGCGGGCGTGCCGTCGGCGACCGCCCGGAGTCCGGCCAGCATGCGCTCGCGGTCCGCAGCCGGCACCATCGCCCGGTGCGTGAGCGCCGACCGCGACACCGCCAGCGAGAAGCCCACGTCCGCCGACGAGAGGCGCGGCCGGGCGGCGACGTGGTCGGCCAGCCGCCGCGCTTGGGCCCGCAGGGCCGCCTCGTCGGCCCCGCCGACCAGCCACGGCACCGCCAGCCCCTGGGGCCGCGCGGGTTCCTGCAGCGGGGCGCGGTCGGCGGCGGCTGGCTCCTCGATGATCACGTGCGCGTTGGTGCCGCCGATGCCGAAGGCCGATACGCCGGCCCGGCGCGGTCGGCCGGCGGGCGCGGGCCACGGCCGGGCGGCGGTCAGCAGCTCGACCCGGCCCGCCGACCAGTCGACGTGCGGGGTGGGGGCTGCCACGTGCAGGGTCCTGGGCAACTCGCCGTGCCGCATGGCCTGGGCCATCTTGATGATCCCGGCGACTCCGGCGGCGGCCTGGGTGTGTCCGAGGTTGGACTTGACGCTGCCCAACCACAGCGGAGGGCCTTCCGGCCCCCGGCCCCGGCCGTAGCCGGCGAGCAGCGCCCGCGCCTCGACGGGATCACCGAGCGCGGTGCCCGTCCCGTGCGCCTCCACGGCGTCCACCTCGTGCGCGCGCAGCCCGGCGTCGGCCAGCGCCAGCTGGATCAGGCGCTGCTGGGCGCGGCCGTTGGGCGCGGTCAGGCCGTTGGACGCGCCGTCGGAGTTGACGGCGCTGCCGCGCACCACCGCCAGCACCGGGTGTCCGTTGCGGCGCGCGTCGGACAGCCTCTCCAGCAGCAGCACCCCGGCGCCCTCGGCCCAGGCGGTGCCGTCCGCCGTGGCCGAGAAGGACTTGCACCGGCCGTCGGGCGCGAGGGCGCGCTGGCGGCTGAACGCGACCAGCGGGTTGGGCGTCGCCATCACCGTGACGCCGCCGGCCAGCGCCAGCGAGCACGCGCCCGAGCGCAGCGCCTGGGCCGCCTGGTGCACGGCGACCAGCGAGGACGAGCACGCCGTGTCGACGGTGATCGCGGGCCCGCGCAGGCCGAACACGTAGGAGAGCCGGCCGGAGGCCACGCTGCCGGCCGAGCCCAGGGCGAGGTGGGCCTCCAGTTCGTGCTCGGTGAAGCGGGAGGCGTAATCGCCGTACATCACCCCGAGGAAGACGCCCGTGTCGCTGTCCCGGACGGACGCCGGGTCGATCCCGGCCCGCTCCCACGCCTCCCAGGTGACCTCCAGCAGCAGCCGCTGCTGCGGGTCCATGGCGAGCGCCTCGCGCGGCGAGATGCCGAACAGGCCCGCGTCGAACTCCGCGGCGCTGTGCAGGAATCCGCCGCTGCGGGTGTAGCAGGTGCCGATCCGGTCCGGGTCGGGGTCGTAGAGGGCGGCGAGGTCCCAGCCGCGGTCGGTCGGCAGGTCCGAGATCGCGTCCGTGCCCTGCGACACCAACTCCCAGAGCCCTTCGGGGGATTCCACGCCACCGGGGTAGCGGCAGGCCATGGCGACGATCACCACCGGGTCCCGGTCGTACGGCTCCTCCGGCTCGGCGGTCCGCGGTGCGGGGGCGGTCGTGTGTACGGCGGGTACGGCGGGCTCGGCGGCGAACAGTTCGGTGTGCAGGTGGCGGGCGACGGCGGCCGGGGTGGGGTGGTCGAAGACCAGCGTCGTCGGCAGGCTCAGCCCGGTCGACGCCGCGAGCCGGTCGATCAGCTCGATGGCGCCGAGCGAGGTCAGCCCGAGGTCCGCGAAGGAACTGTCCGCGAACGAGACGTCCGTGAACGAGCGGTCAGCGAACGAACCGCCCGCGTCGGGCCCGCTCGCCGGCGCGCGTCCGCGGACCCGGGCCGTCTCGGCGCACACCCTCTCGCACAGCGCGCGTTCCTGCTCCTCCCGGGGCAGCGACAGCAGCCCGCGGTCCAGGGAGCCCCCGGCCGGGGCCGGGGCCGGCGCCGCAGCCGGGTCGCTGAGCACCGCATGGCGGACGATCTTGCCCGACGGCGTGCGCGGGACGGCCGCGATCTCGCGGACCTCGACGGGGACCTTGTGCTCCGCGAGCTGCGAGCGGCAGACGTCGAGCACCAGCCGCGGGTCCAGGCCCTCCGGGCCGGCCACCACGAAGGCGACTGGGACCTCCCCGAGGACGGCGTGCGGCAGGCCGAGGACCACGGCGTCCCGCACCCCGGGACAACCCCGCAGAACGTGCTCGACCTCCGTGGGGTGGATGTTCTCGCCGCCCCGGATGATCAGTTCGCTGACCCGGCCGGTGAGGACGAGGTGGCCGTGTTCGGCGCGCCGGCCGAGGTCCCCGGTCCGGTACCAGCCCTCGCGCAGCGCGGCGGCCGTCGCTTCCGGCTGGTCGTGGTAGCCCGTCATGAGATTCGGACCGCTGACCCAGATCTCGCCCTCGCCGCCCGCGAGGACGTCGACGCCGCTGTCCGGATCGACGACGCGGACCTCGACGCCGGGTACCGGCAGTCCGCAGGACCCGTCGACCCGGGGGCCGTTCGGGCGGGCCACCGCGATCGCGCCGCACGTCTCGGTACTGCCGTAGACGTCGAGCAGCGGCGCGCCGAGCGTCTCCTCCACCGCCCCGCGCAGCTCGGGCGGGCACGGCGCGCCCGCCGTGACGCAGAGCCGCAGCCCGGGCCCCGGCGCGGGGAGCGGGGTGTCCTTCGCCGAGGACATCAATCGGTGGTACGTCGTGGGGACGCCGGCCAGGACGGTGAACGGCCCGCCGAGGGCTGCGCTCGGGGTGCGCAGCGTGCGCCACAGGTTGCCGGGCGTCAGCAGGTCGCCGGACGTCGGCAGTTCACCGGCGATCGCGGTGCTCGCGCCGACGGCCGTGGTGCCCAGGATCGCGAGGGAGTGCCCGAAGCTGTGGAACAGCGGCAGCGGCCACAGCAGCCGGTCCTCGGAGGAGAGCCCGAAGAGCGGCGCGTAGCAGGCCGCCACCGACCACAGTGCGCTGCGCTGTGTGGAGAGCACGCCCTTGGGGCGGTGGGTGGTCCCGGAGGTGTAGAGCAGCCAGGCCGGATCGTCGAGCCCCAGGTCGTCGGGGGCCGCGGGCCCGTCCCCGGTCGAGGCCGCAGCCTCGAAGAGGACGGTGCCGTCGGGGGCGTTCGAGGGGATCGGACCCGCCCCGGTGAGCACGGTGTGCAGGCCGCGGTACGCGGGGCCGAGGCGGTGGAGCTGCGTGAGATGCGCGGGGTCGGTGATGATGGCCGAGGCGCCGCTGTCCCGCAGGTAGTAGTCGAGTTCGTCGTCGGAGGAGCGGGGGTTGAGCAGGACGCCGACCGCCCCCGCCCGCAGCACCGCGAGGCAACCCTCCACCAGCTCCACGCAGTTGCCCAGGCAGAGCGCCACCCGATCGCCGCGCCGGACCCCCGCCCGCACGAGCGACCCGGCCAACCGCCCGGTCCGCCGCTCCAACTCGGCGTAGCTGACACCGCGCGAGAAGTCGTGGAACGCCACCCGCTCCGCCGACCGTTCGGCGTGCCTCTTCAGCAACTCCGGCAGCGGCCGCACCAGATCGTCATACCGCAGGTCACCACTCACGCCCCAGCTCCGACCTCTCGCCACTCGCGATCCACTCCCCCGTCGATCCCCTCCGTACCCAGTAACACACGGGCACAGACCGAGTCCTGCGGACTCGCCGCAGCGGGTCTGGCCACCTCGTGCGGGCTCGGTACGTGGCTCCCGGCTGCTCGGGCGCGCTATCACCGTGGTCTGACACGGCGGGCGGGATGCAGGTCTACTTTCGGCCATCCGGGTGCTCCTCCGGCGTGCGGTCTTGCGGCCCACGGGGTGCGCTTATACGTCAAACTGCTGGACTGACCTGTTGCTTCGCACGCCGGGCCGTTCGGCCGGAAACAGCAGCGGCTGGTCGGCGGGCGCTCGGCGGCTGGTGAACGCTTCTCGGCGGCGAGGCGTCGGTGCCTCCCCTCATCACGCCCCATCACGCCCCATCACGTCAGGAGCGAGGACCACGTGCACCACCCCACGGACCCGGCAGGAAGCGACGACGCCGTAACGGCCCGTACGCTGAGGCGGATCGAGCTGTTCGAGCAGGCGGGAGACGACTGGCGGTTCGCCGAGAGCCTCAAGTCGATCACCGAGGACACCGCCCAGGAGTACGAGGGCCGCGCCGTCCTCGAACTGGTCCAGAACGGGCATGACGCCCTGCACGCCCAGGAGCCCGGCCGGGTCCTCGTCCGGCTCGACCTCCGCAGTGCGGCCGGAGTCCTCTACGTCGCCAACGAGGGCGCGGGCTTCACCGAACGCAACTTCCACGCGATCACGGAGTTCGCGCTCTCCGACAAGGGCGCCGGGGAAGGCATCGGCAACAAGGGGATCGGCTTCCGCAGCGTGCTGCAGCTGACCGACTGGCCCGAGATCTACTCGAAGCACGGCCCCTCCTCGTCGACGTTCGACGGCTACTGCTTCCGGTTCGCCACACCCGCGGACGTCCGGGCGCTGGTCGACGACGGGCGGGCCGAGGAGGTGATCGCGAAGGTCTCCCCCCTCGCCCTGCCGGTACCCGCCGACGTCACCGATCCGGTCCTCAAGGAGCTCGCCTTCGAAGGCTTCTCGACGGTGGTGCGGCTCCCGCTCCGGAACCCGGCCGCGGCGGACGCCGCGCAGAGCCAGCTTGAGCGCATCACGGCCGGGGAGGCGCCGCTTCTGCTGTTCCTGGATCGCATCACCGAACTCGCCGTGGAGGTCCACAGCGACGAGGAGCCGTCGACGCGCCGGTGCCTCACCCGCTCCGCGCGGCAGTCGGAGCTGGTCAGCGCCCGGCCGGAGGACTGGGCGGTCGAAATCGACCTGGCCGAGGCCGGCCGCTACCTGCTGGCGCGGCGCGCCGTCCCGGCCGAGGCGTTCCGCGAGGCGATCGAACGGAGCGTCCAGGCCCACCAGATCGACGGACGCTGGAACACCTGGGAGGGCGAAGCCTGGGTCGGCCTCGCGCTCCGGCTGGACGAGGACCTGCAGCACGGCCGGATGTACACCTACCTGCCGATGGCCGAAACGAGCAGGTCACCGTTCTGCGGCCACGTGCACGCGCCGTTCTTCACCAAGCTGGCGCGTCTCGACATCAGCCAGACCATCGCTCTGAACGACTTCCTGCTCGACCAGGTGGCCGACCTGGCGGCAGCGCTCTCCGAGCGGCTCCGCACCGAGGCGCCGCACGAGCGCGCGCGGGAGCTGGTGCTCGACCTGGTGTGCTGGAAGCCGAAGGACCGCATCGACCGGGCCTTCGCGGGCCGCCTCGCCGACCAGCCGGTCGTGCCGCTGGTGGGCACTTCCTGGGACAGTCTCCGGAATTCGTACACCTGGCCCGAGGAGGAACGGGCCTGGCGAGTCATCACCTCCGAACGGCTCAGCCGGGTCGGTGGCCCCATGCTCGATCCTCGCGTCACCGGGGCCCGCCGCGGTCGACTCAAGCAACTCCACCGGGACCTGCTCGGAACGCTCATGGACACCCCGCAGGCGGCCGCGGCCGGCTGGGTCCAGGCCATCGCCGAGGAGCTCGCCGACGACCGCGTCGACGCGACAGCCGGGACGTGGACCGACTTCTACGACGACCTGGCCCACGCGTTCATCCACCGCTCGGACACCCTGCGCGGGAAGAGGATCATCCTCGACCAGAACGGCGGCCTGCAGCCCGCACTCGGAGCGGCCCCGCAGCACGGCGGACCCGAGCGGACCGTCTTCTTCTCACCGCCGGCGGCGGGCAAGGAGGCGGGCAAGGACAAGAACACCCGGGTCCCCTCGGATCTGAAGGCACTACGGCGCCGCATGGCCTTCACCCACCCCGGAATCGCCTGGAGCCGAGCGGGACGCCACTTCCTCGAACAGCACCAGCTGGTCCACACCTTCGACATCGATCAGGTGCTGACCGACCTGCGCGGCCTCCTGGCCGCGACCGAGTCCGACGCTCTGCGCCGCGACGCCCTGGTCTTCGTCCACCGCCAGTTCCCCGTCCTCAGCGAGACCCAGCGCACCCGGCTGCGCGAGGTCGGACTCCTCGTACCGCGCGTCGACGGAAGCTGGGCCAAGGCCACGGAGTGCCTCTTCTCCCCCGCGTGGGGCACCGAGGGCGCGACACGGTTCGCGCGCTTCCTGGCCGCCGGCGGGGCCGACGTGCCGGCACTCGCGGAACAGCGGGACCAGTGGATCGCCGCACCGGCGGCCTGGCCCGAGGAGGTCCACGCACTCGACGGCTACGGCGAGTTCCTCCGAGCGATCGGCGTCCAGGACGGCCTGCTGCTCACACCCGTCGCTCGCCGCATCGACGCACGCAACGGCCGGGAACTCCAGCCGCGCGGGCTCGCCGCCAGGTTCGGGCTCGGAACCGCCCTGGGCGACGCCTGGGCCGCGGACGTCCGGCAGGCCGGATGGGCGGAGGGTGCGCACCCGTGGACTTCGTACCGGTTCAATACGCTGCCGGTCCACCTTCCCGGGGCCGCCGAGGTCACGGGGCTGAAGCCCGCCGCGCGGCAGGAGTTCGCCGCTCTCCTCCTGCTCGGCCTGCGCTCCTGGAGCAAGAGCGACTTCTCCACCACCGTGTACCGGCCGAGGCCCACCAACCAGGACGTGCATGTCTGGCCCACTCCGCTCGCCTCCGCCCTGCGTCACCTGCCGTGGCTGCCGGTGCAGGACCCGGAAGGGGACGGCCTGCGCTTCGTGGCACCTGGTCAGGCGTGGTTCTCGGAGGACCGGGATCTGCCCGCGTTCGTACCGTCGATCTCCCCGGACATCCGCAAGCTCCTGGCCGACCGCGCGGTGGTGCCCCGCCTGCGCCGGGCGGGACTCCGGATCTGGGACGAGCAGGGCTTTGCCGCCCCGGCCGTCAAGGACCTCGGTTCGGCCCTGGCCCTGAACCACGTGCCGGACCACCTGAGCGTCGCGTTCAAGAAGCAGTACGGGCGGGTGCTCGCGCTCGCGGCCAAGCAGCGTCGGTGGCCGTGGGCCGCCGGGGAACCCGTCCAGCTGGCCGTGGAGACCGGACCGGTCCTCACCCCGCTCACCCCCTCGACCGTCGAGGTCCACGTTGCCGACGAGACGGCCCCGCTGAAGGAGTCGCTGATCGAGTTGGTGGAGCAGCCGCTCCTGGTCACGGCCGCGGGCTCGGGCACGGAGGTCGCCACGTTCCTGGAGGCCAACGGTGTGCCGGTGGCCCGGCTGTCCGCCACCCACGTCGAACTCCAGCGGCCGGACGGCGAGCTCATCACGGCCCAGGACGCCGCCGAGCTCCTGGTGGACGGCAGGGAGTGGCTGGTCACGGTGGTCGGGCTGGCCCTGGAGCTGAAGTCCGGTGCCCGCCACCGGCACAGCGAGCAGCGCGTGCACGCGCTGCTCGACGAATTCCGCACCATCCGGCTCGTCCGCGAGGACGAGGTCGCGGTCGTGGTGGCGGGAACGAAGGCCAAACCTCCGCAGACCACCCGGAGTCTTCCGCTGAGCGACCTCGGGCACCCGACCATCGTCGTCTGGGACTGCCGCGATGCCTGGGAGGAGATCACGTCCTGTGCGTCGGCGATCTCCCAGCTCCTGCGCCAGCCCTCGCTCCACGACGCGCTCGAACTGGCCCTCGTCAAGCTCAAGCAGCACGTCGGCGACGAGCCTCCGGCGGAGCTCGACGATCTGGCCCTCGCCCTCGCCTTCGGCACCACCGAGGCCAGGATCGCGGAGCTGCGCCGGAGTCTGACCGGTGAGGTGCTGGTCGCGGTCCGCCGGCTGCGGCCCGTCCTGGTCTGCCTGGCCGGCGGTGACCGGACCCGGGAGATCGAGGAGGTACTCGGCCGTGCCACCTCGGAGGAAGCACTCGTCGAAGCGCTCGACCGCTACCAGGACGTCCTCCCGCTGGCCGCCGCGGAGCTGCTCGGGCTGGCCCGCAGCCACCCGAACCCGGCCGACCTGCGGGACGCCCTGCACCTTGAGTTCCAGCAGTTCAACGCGGCGCTCGTGGCCCTCGGCCCGCCGTACGCCCCGCTCCGCCACCCGGAGGCCCACACCGAGGCCTTCGAGGCATTCGTCCAGGGGAACGCCGCCGCCATCAGGGACAGGTTGCGTGAGCGGTACGCGCCTTCGGCGGCCCGTGGCGAGGACGTACCGGAGTACGTGGCGGCCCGGCGACTCGACGACCTCGCTCCCGACCCCGCCTGGCTGACACGGTTCGCCTCTCCGCCGGAGCACGCGCTGCGGGCCAGGGTCGCCGACTGGCTTCGTTCACACGGCGCCGACGACGACCTGGACCGCAGCTGCGGCCTCGACCCGGTGGACGGGCTCCGCTCCGACAACTTCGCCCGGCTCGACCGCATGGTGGAGGAGCTGGCTCCGCTGGTGGCCGCCTGGTGCCTCCGCCACGCCACCGCTCAGCCCCCGGCCTGGAACAGCACGCCCGGTTTGGAGGCCAATCGGGGTCTGGAACGATCGGGGCTCTGCGATCTCGTCCGGCTCGGCCGGGAGCAGCTGCTCCAGGTGGTCGGGAGCAGCCTCGGACTTCCGACCGGCATGCCGCTGTCCACCGACCTGTCGACGCTCGGGCTCAGTCCTGCGGACGTTTCCCGAGCCACCACGAAACGCACTCGATCGGCCGGTGGCGGCTCGGTGACCCGGCCGACCATCACGGTGGGTCACACCGAACTGCGGGTCGGCATCGACCAGTACGCGGCGATCGCCGAACTGGCCGGCCGATCGGTCGACGAAGCGTTCCTGTCGCAGTCCGGCAAGGTGACGCTCGGCGCGATGACCCGGCAGGAACAGCGAGGATCCCGAGGAGCGGTCGGCGGCCGAACGGTGGTGGCCCGGATGGCCGGCGCGACCGAGGAGGAGCGGGCCGCGATCGGGCTGGTCGGCGAGGTGACGGCACGGGCCTGGCTGGAGCGGAGGTACCCGGAGGTGTACTGGAGGTCCGGTTACGCGGCCGTCCTGCACGATGACCAGGACGCGGCCGACGGCCACGGCTACGATTTCGAGGTCCGCCGTGGGCCGAGGACGATCTTCTACGAGGTGAAGTCGCTCACCCAACCGGCTTCGGAGCTCACCGAGTTCGAGCTGGGGGTTTCCGAGATCAGGGCCGCCAACCGGTATGCCGCCGCGAACCGGTACCGCATTCTCCTGGTCACGTCCGTCCTGGAGCCGTCGGAGCGGAGGATCCACGACCTGCCGAATCCCTTCTCGGCGAAGGCCCGTGACCGGTTCAGGATCGTCGGGCAGGGGCTGCGCTATCGTTGCTCCCCCCTGAACGGCCCCGGCCGGCGGTGACATGCCGGGAGGGGTGAGGGGCGGGCGGGATTCCCCGCTCGCCCCTCACCGAGCTCACCGGACTCGCTCGACGCTCCACCTCGGCAGGTACTCGAAGAACGCGACGGCCTCCTCCCGCCACCTGGGGCGCCAGGCTGCGGCCTCCGTGGCGGCCGCGTGGGCGAAGCGCCGCATGTCCGCCCGCATCCGCTCCGGGACGCCGTGGCGGTGGGCGAGGTCGCGGATGGCGGCGATGGTCTCCTCGGTGCAGGCTCCGTCGCCGAGTGCGGACTCCACCATGGTCCGCTCGGAGTCGGTGGCCGCCGCCAGGACGGCGCGGACGGTGTAGTTGCGCCGCCCCTCCCGGATGTCCGTTCCGGTGGGCTTGCCCATCGTCCCCGCGTCGCCGAAGAGGTCCAGGTAGTCGTCGCGCAGCTGCCCGCAGATCCCCACCAGCCGGGCGTAGCGGCGCAGTTCCCCGTCGTGGGCGGCGGGCTGGACGCCTGCGGCGAGCAGTCCCAGCTGGAGTGGGGCGAGCACCGAGTAGCGCGCGGTCTTGTAGTCGGCCACGTCGTGCAGCACCTCCTCGTCCGGGTCCGCGGTGAAGTCCCGCTCCAGGTCGATGATCTGGCCGACGAACGTGGCCGTTGCCGCCCGCGTCTGCACCTCGACCATGGCCTGTCGGACCGGGAGCGGGGCCCGGGAATCAAGAAGGACCTGGAGCGACAGCGCGAGTGCGAGGTCGCCGGCGAGGACGGCGAGCCCGAGCGCGGTCTGCGGCCGGTCGGGGAAGCGCCCCCGGTAGGCGTAGTAGGTGGAGGGCCCGCCCCGGCGGGTGGGGCTGTCGTCGATGATGTCGTCGTGGACCAGCCCGTGGGTCTGGAGGAGTTCGATGCTCAGCGCGGCGTCGTCCAGCCCCTCCACGGGTTCGGCAGTCACCAGCCGGGCGGCTTCGAAGAGCAGGGCCACCCGTATCCGCTTGCCGCCGCGCAGCGACAGGTCCCGCAGCAGGGCCAGGCAGTCCGGGGTGAACCGGCTGAACGACGGAGCGTCGAAGGCGGCGGCCAGGTCCTGGAAGTACTGCTCGGACAGCGCGCTGAACCGGCGCTCGTACCCGGCGAGACGGGCCCGGATCTGCTCGGCGAGGACGGCGGCGGCGGTATCGGTCACGAAGATGTCTTCCGTTCGGGCGGGGACGCGCGCCCGCGCAGGCGCGGAGGTGCCACGGATCCCGGCGGTGGTCCGTCACCCATGCTGCCCCACCGGCCTCCCGGCCCGAGCACCCGGTAGCTGCCCTCCCGCGCTCACCGCAGCAGTACAACACGCCCCCGTTCGAAGAGCCGCTCCACCGGAAGGTCGACAAGAGCACCGCCGGGAGCACGGTCCTGGCTGGGGCGGCTCCCGGAGCCAGCTCCCGGGTGCGGTCTCGTGCTGGATACGGACGAACTCCCCTACCCCTGAATGGTCCTCTTGATCAAGGCCGGGAATCACCGGCGCCATTCATCAGAGGGGTCCCTTCGTGAACGAGCATGCACCGCACAGCCGCCTCCCGCGCTCCCGCCGGGGCGGCCGGCACCGGGCGGTGGCGGTCGTGACCGCCGTGGCCGCCGGCGTGATGACGGTCGGAGCGCTGGCACCGACCGCGGCGTTCGCGGGCGGCAAGCCGGACAGCGTCCAACAGGGCCTGAACGCACTGGTCAAGGACGACGGCATGCCCGCCGCGCTGGCCTCCGTGAAGGGCCGTGACGGCCGCACCCGCACCTACACCGCGGGCGTCGGCGACATCGCCACCGGGGCCAAGCCCCCCGTCGACGGTCAGGTGCGGATCGGCAGCAACACCAAGCCCTTCACCGCCGTCGTCGTCCTCCAACTCGTCGCCGAGGGAAGGGTCGGCCTCGACACGCCCGTCGAGACCTACCTGCCGGGGCTGCTGCGCGGCGACGGCATCGACGGACGCAACATCACCGTCCGCCAGTTGCTCCAGCACACCAGCGGCCTGCCCGAATACGTGGACAAGGACTCCATCCTCACCAGCCCGAACCGGTACTACGAACCGCGCGAGCTCCTCGACGCGGCTCTGGCCCAGAAGGCCCACTTCGCCCCGGGTACGCGCTGGGAATACAGCAACACCAACTACCTGCTGGCCGGCCTGATCATCCAGAAGGTCACCGGGCGGCCGCTCGGCGAGGAGATCAACCGGCGCATCGTCGACCGCATCGGTCTGCGCCACACCTACTTCCCCACCCCCGGGGACACGGGCATCCGCGAGGCCCACCCCAAGGGCTACAACCGGGAAGCCGACGGCTCGCTCCGCGACTACACGGAGCTGGACCCGTCCTGGGATTGGGCGGCAGGGGCCGTCGTCTCCACCAACACCGACCTCAACGCGTTCTTCACCGCGCTCCTCGGCGGCCGGCTCCTGCCCCCGGCGCAGCTCGCCCAGATGCGCACCACCGTCCCCGCCGACGAGGTGAGTCCCGGCGTCCGTTACGGGCTGGGCCTGATGAGCCGTCCGCTGTCGTGCGGCGGCCAGTACTGGGGCCACGGCGGGACCATCCCGGGCTACAAGACCACCGGGGGCGTCACCGACGACGGCCGCGCCGCCAGCATCGCGGTGACCGCGATCCCGGGCGACGAGGCCGATCAGCACATCACGGCCACGGTGGACGCGGCCCTGTGCCGCTGACCCCGCAGGCCCTCCCCGGTCCGGCCTGAGCATTCGCAATCCGCAATCCGTAATCCGCACCGGCACCACCAACGGGTTTCCGCGCGCCCCGGCACGCCCCGGCACGCCTCGGCGCGCGGAACCCGCACACCCCAGCAAATCCCCCTTCAGCAGAGGAGTTCCTCCGTGAACGAGCACACACAGCACAGCCCGGCCCGCCGAAACCGCCGCGGCAGGCACGCGGTGGCGGCGGCCGTGGCCGCCGGCGTCGTGGCGGCCGGCGTGCTGGCACCGACCGCGGCGTTCGCCGGCGCCAAGCCGGACAGCGTCCAGCAGAGCCTGAACGCACTGGTCAAGGACGACGGCCTGCCCGCCGCGCTGGCCTCCGTGAAGGGCCGTGACGGCCGCACCCGCACCTACACCGCGGGCGTCGGCGACCTCGCCACCGGGGCCAAGCCCCCCGTCGACGGGCAGATACGCGCCGGCAGCAACACCAAGACCTTCACCGCCGCCGTCGTCCTCCAGCTCGTCGCCGAAGGGAAGATCGGCCTCGACGCGCCCGTCGAGACCTACCTTCCCGGCCTGCTGCGCGGCGACGGCATCGACGGACGCCACATCACCGTCCGCCAGCTGCTCCAACACACCAGCGGCCTGCCCGACTACATGGAAGCCCCCGCCCTCGCGGACTTCACCCCCATCCAGTACCGCTACTTCGAGCCCCGCGACCTCCTCGACGGCGCCCTCGCCCAGAAGGCCAGCTTCCCCGCGGGTACCAGCTGGGAGTACAGCAACACCAACTACGTCGTTGCCGGACTCCTCGTCCAGAAGGTCACCGGACGGCCTGTCGGCGAGGAGATCACCAAACGCGTCATCGACCGCATCGGTCTGCGCCACACCTACTTCCCCACCCCCGGCGACACCACCATCCACGAGGCCCACCCCCACGGCTACTTCCGCAGCTCGCCGGACGCGGCCCCGATCGACTACACCGACATGGACTCCTCGATGGCCTGGGCGACCGGGGCGATCGTCTCCACCAACACCGACCTCAACGCGTTCTTCACCGCGCTCCTCGGCGGCCGGCTCCTGCCCCCGGCGCAGCTCGCCCAGATGCGCACCACCGTCCCCGCCGAACTCCTGGGCCCGGGGATCCGCTACGGACTGGGCCTGCAAAGCAGGCCGCTCTCCTGCGGCGGCCTGGCCTGGGGCCACGGCGGCACCTCCCCCGGCTACCGCACCCGCGGCGGCGTCACCGACGACGGCCGCGCCGCCACCATCACCGTCACCACCGTCCCGGGCGAGGCCGGCGCGCAACACATGGCGGCCGCCCTGGACGCGGCCCTCTGCCGCTGACCGCTCCACCCCTCGGACCGGCTCCCGCGCGCGGGGGCCGGACACCGGGCAGACGGCCTCGCGGCTCCCGTGGACGGGGGCCGGGAGGCCGTCTGTGGAGTACCTACCGCTGCCGGAATCAGTCCGCCTCAGCCCGCCGGGTTCGCGGGGCGGGCCTCGACCAGGCCGGACTCGTAGGCCGCGATCACTGCCTGGGCGCGGTCGCGGACGCTCAGTTTGGCGAAGATGCTGGTGATGTAGTTCTTGACCGTGGAGACGCTGATGCCCATCGCCGACGCGATCTCGGCGTTGTCCAGGCCGGTGGCCAGCAGGTGCCACACCTCGATCTCGCGGGGCGTCAGTTCACCCAGGCTGGAGGCCGGCAACGGCACCGGTGCCGGCGGCAGGCGGGGCGCGGTGACGTACGTGGAGATCAGCCGGGTGAGCAGGCGCGGCGCCACCGCCGCCTCCCCGGTGTGCACGGTGCGCACGGCCGCCGAGAGCTCCTCCGGGGAGACGTCCTTGGGCAGGAACCCGGAGGCGCCGGCGCGCAGGGCGGCGACCACGTACTCGTCCATGTCGAAGGTGCTCAGCGCCAGGACCCGGCAGGCCGGTAGTTCCCGCGTGAGCCGCTCGGTCGCCTGGACGCCGTCGAGAACCGGCATCCGGATGTCCATCACCACGACGTGGGGCCGGTGCCGGTGCGCGAGGTCGACCGCCTGCTGGCCGTTGTCCGCCTCGGCCACCACCTCGAACGCCGGGTGGGGTGCCAGGATCAGGGCCAGGCCCCGCCGTACCAGCGGCTGGTCGTCGGCGATCAGCACCCTGATCCGCTCCGGGGTTCCCGTCATCCGAGCCGTTCCTCTCCGTCGGCCGGCGCCACCGGCAGGCTGGCCATCACCCGGAAGCCACCACCGTCCACGGCGCCGGCCACCATGCTGCCGCCCTGCAGCGCGACGCGTTCGCGCATGCCGATCAGACCGTACCCGGTGCGGCCCGCCCTCGGTCCGGCCGCACCGCCCGCTCCCGCCAGGGCGCCCACCAGGGTGTCGGCCGGCGCGGCGGTGCCGTTGTCGGACACCTCGACGGTGATCCGGTCCGGGTGGTACGTCAGCCGGACCCGCGCCTGGGCCCGGCCGGCGTGCTTGCGGGTGTTGGTGAGGGACTCCTGGACGATCCGGAACACCGCCAGGCCGGTGCTCGGCGGCAGCGGGCGCTCCTCCCCCAGGACGGCGAACTCGGTGGGAAGGCCGGCCCTGCGGGACTCCTCGACGAGCCGTCCGAGGTGCCCGACTCCGGGCTGCGGCTCGGACGGCGACTCCTCCGCCTCGTCGCCGGCCCGCAGCACGTCGAGCAGTTGGCGCATCTCGCGCAGTGCCATCCGCCCGGAGCCCTCCAGCGTGACCAGGGCGTCGCGCACCACCTCGGTGTCACCCCCGAGGTTCGCTCTGGCACCGCCGGCCATCAGCTGCATGGTGGTGATGTGGTGGGCGACGATGTCGTGCAACTCCCGTGCGATGCGGCGCCGTTCCTGCGCCACCGCACGGTCGGCCAGCAGCCTGCGCCTGACCTCCACCTCGTGCTGCCAGCGCTTCAGCGCCTCGGCCGCGGCGATGACCAGCGCCGCGGCGAGCACGTTGGCCGCCACTCCCGAGAACGGAGGCGGCAGCGGATGCCCCCGGCCCAGCAGCGGTACGGCGGCCGCCGCGAGGGCGGCCGGTACCGCCACCACGAGGCCGCGCGAGCGGGCGACCGCGAACAGCGCGATGCAGAGCGTGCAGTTGAAGTGTTGCGGCACCGGCCCGCTCAGGTTCAGGGCCAGGCCGAGGGCCAGCACACCCGTCAGTGACGCCAGCGGGTAGCGGCGCCTGGTGAGCAGCGGCATGGCCGCCAGTACGAGCAGGACCAGCGCCGTGAGGGCGATCGGCTGGCTTCCGTCCGGGCTGCCGATCGAGTAGCCGAGGAGGTCCAGGGCGGCCGACCCGACGGCCACCAGCGCGTCACTGGCCGTCCAGGGCAGGCCATCGGCTCTCGGCGGCGGCTGCGGCGGCTGCAGCTGCGGCAGCGGCAGGGGCCGGTGGTGCGTCGACATGCTGGTGATGGTCCTTTCCGTGGCCGGCCGTGTGCCGTCGTCCATGAGCCGTGAGCCGTATGCCGTTCCTGCGGAGGCCCTCGGGGGGGGGCGTCCGAGGTCCATTCTCCCTGCGGCCCCCGGCCCCGAACCGGCACCCGGGACCGATCCCGGACCAGGCCCCTGGTCCTGGTCCGGGCCCGGTGGCGAGCCCAGGTCCTGACGCCGTTCTCCTCCCGCGCTCGGACGAGAACGCCCGGTACGCCGTGATGCTCTGGAGACGTGCCGGAAATCCCCGGCGACAGCACCACCGCCGGAGGACATCGTGATCCGCGCCCTGACCGGATTCTCCACCAGGAATCCGTGGAAGGTGATCGCCGTATGGGCGGTCCTGGGAATGCTCCTGACCGTCCTGAGCCAGACATTGATCTACCGGGTGACCCAGACGCAGACGGCCGACTTCCTGCCGAAGAGCTACGACTCGGCCGCCGCCATGAAGATCGCCCAGGACCGCTTCGGGACGAAGCCCGACGCCAATCCGGTGACCGTCCTGGTCGCGCGGACCGACGGCCGGGCGCTGACCGCCGCGGACCGGCAGCAGATCGGCGACGGGACCTTCGAGCTGCTCTCCGCCAACCTCACCGGAAACCCCGCCGACCCGGGCCTGGAGAACACCTACCGGGGCCGCGTGGGGTGACCGCCAAGCTGACGGTGCGTCAGAGTGCGCCACCCGGGCCACCGGAGTCGAAACTGATACTCCGTCATATTCCGCTTCCCGGTGGCCACCCCGTAGTCGCGCGGCTAGGGTGGGCGACGATCCGTCGGGCTCCTGACGGGCCGAGCCGGGGGGCGGGATGCGGATGGCGGCCATTGCCGGCGTGGGGTCACGGTCGCACCGCTTCGGCCGCAGGCCCGCCGCGCCACCCACCACTCCGGGCCGGCTGCGCCGGGTTGTGGTCGCGCTGGTCCTGTGCACGGCGGCGCTGTGGGGGACGTTGGAAGCGGCGCTCGCCGGCGCGCACACGGCGGTGTCCGCCGCCGAAGCCCATGCCGACCCGGCCCTTGTCGACATCGCGCAGCTGTCGTACCTGCTCGCCGACGCGGACCGGGTCGCGGCCGGGAGCTTCGCCTCGGGGACGGTGCGCCTGAGCGGGCCGGGGCAGCGTTACCAGGACGATCTGAAGTCGGCCCACCAGGCGTTGGCCCGGGCCGCCGAGCACGACGCGACCGGGCCGGCCGGGAGCGGGCGACTGCAGGCCGTCGAGGGACTGCTCGTCGAGTACACCAGCCTGGTCGAACAGGCGCATGCCACCGAGAGCCAGGGTGCCCTCGGCGCCGCCTACTTGAGCTACGCCTCAAGCCTGATGCACAAACCCGGTGACGGAGTCCTCGCCCAGGTCCAGCAACTGCGGGCCGCCGAGCAGCAGGAACTGGGCCGGCAACAGCAGAGCGGATGGCTCGCCCCGGTCGTGCTGCTCGGCGTGCTCGCCCCCGCGGCGCTCGCCCTGGTCCTGCTGGTCGGTACGCAGCGCTTTCTGAGCCGCCACTTCAACCGGCGACTCAACCCGTACCTGCTCACCGCGTCCGTCCTGCTGCTCACGCTGGCCGGCTGGACGGTGGTGGCGACCCTGCACACCGACCGGGCCTTCGGCACCGCCACCGACGAGGTGCTGCCCCGGCTGACCGCCACCTGGCAGGCTCGCGCGCTCGCCGCCGAAGCGGCAGGCGGCGATGCGCTGGCGGTGGTCCAGACCGTCCCCGGACAGGACCTTTCCGACGACTTCGCCACCTACACCGGCCCACTGGCGGACCGTCCGGTCACGCCGGGAGCGGTCGCGGCGGCCGAGAACCAGCAGCCCGCGTTCCACGGCATCCTCGCCGACCTGTTCGATGCCGACCTCCGCCCCGACTCCTCCCCAGCGAAACGGGACGCCGCCTTGCACACCCTCCGGGACTTCCAGCAGTTCACCGCGGCCGATGCCGAGCTGCGCCGGCAGGCCGCCACGCGCGGCCCCGCCACGGCAGCCGCGGCCGACCCCACCGTGGTGGCCACGGCTGTCGGCCCCGGCGCCGCCCAACTGGGCGGCGCCGGCGCGGCGTTCGACGCCGACCTGGCCCGCCTCACGGAGCTGGACCGGCAACGGCTGGCCGATGCCGAATCGGCGGCCCGCTCCGACCTGGACCTGGGCCGCGCGCTCCCGGTGCTGTGCGCCGCCATCGCGGTGCTCTGCCTGGGCGGCCTCTGGCCACGGATCGACGAGTACCGGGCCGCGCGATGAGCAGAGCAGACCGCTGGGCCCGGGCCTGTCTCGCCCTGCTGCTGGTCGCCCTCTTCGGCCCCACGGCCTGCAGCAGCGGCGGGTCGGGACCTGTGGTCCATGTGCTCGGCACCTGGACCGGCAGCGAGCGGGACTCGTTCCTGGCCATGGTCGCGCCGTTCGAGCAGCGGACCGGGATCAGGGTGGACTACCAGGGCTCCCGGGACTCCGACACCGTGCTGGCCGACCGGGTCGACAACGGGACGCCGCCCGATCTCGCCGTCCTCTCCAGCCCCGGAAAGCTGGTGCAGTACGCCCGGGCCGGCCGGTTGGCCCCGCTCGACAATGCGCTCGACCTGCCGGGCATGGCCGCGCAGTACGGAGCGAGCTGGGTGCGGTTGGGCGCCGTGGACGGCAAGCAGTACGCCGTGTTCGTCAAGGCCTCGGTGAAGAGCCTCATCTGGTACTCCCCCAAGGCCCTTGCCGCACACGGCTGGACGCCACCCGGCAGCTGGGACCAGCTGAACACCCTGGACCGGCAGATCGCCGGGGCGGGTGTCCCCCCGTGGTGTGTCGGGCTGGAGTCCAGCTCCGCCTCCGGCTGGCCGGGCACCGACTGGTTGGAGGACATCGTCCTCGCCCAGTCCGGGCCGGACGTCTACGACCAGTGGGCGAGCGGCGCGCTCGCCTGGAACTCTCCTGCGATCAAGCGGGCCTGGCAGACCTGGGGAGACGTGGTCGCCGCCAAGGGCCTGGTCCGCGGTGACTCCCGCGGCATGCTGCTCACCGACTTCGCCGGCTCGGGCAACTCGCTGTTCGGCCGGCAGCCGGGCTGCTACTTCGAGCACGCGGCGTCCTTCATCACGGACTACTACCAGCAGGGCGACCCGCAGCTCAAGGCCGGCGAGGACTACGACTTCGCCCGGTTCCCGACCATCGACGAAGGGTTCAAGGGCACCGAGGAGGTGGCGGGCGACCTGCTCGGCATGTTCCACGCCACCCCGGCCGCCCAGCAGCTCGTCGCCTACCTCACGACGCCCGAGGCGCAGCAGATCTGGGTGGCCCGCGGCGGTGCGCTGAGCCCCAACCGCCAGGTGCCCACCACCGTCTACCCGGACGCCCTGTCCCGGCGCCTGGGCCAACTGCTGGTCGACGCCCGGGCGGTACGGTTCGACGCCTCCGACCTGATGCCGGACGCGATGCAGAGCGCGTTCTACCGAGCCGTGCTCGCCTACGCCAACGACCCTTCGCAGCTGGACACCCTGCTCACGGACCTGGACCGGGTCCGGGCCACCGTCTACGCCTGACTTTCGGCTGGGGACGGCAACCCGCATCTCGGCCGGCCGCGCGCACCCGGCCGCCGGGTAACCGATTAGGTGATCGCCGGCCGGTGCCGTACAGTCGGTACTACCGACGCGGGGTGGAGCAGCTCGGTAGCTCGCTGGGCTCATAACCCAGAGGTCGCAGGTTCAAATCCTGTCCCCGCTACTTCTGCCATTGGGGCCGACGCACACTGTGCGTCGGCCCCAGTGCTGTTCTCCCTCGGTCGCCTTCGGTGCGGGCCCCCGGTCAGCTCACCGTCGTGGTGCTGAGCGCCTGCGCGGTGGCGGGGTAGCAGGCGGTGGGCACGTCGACGGTGAAGAACGAGACGGGCACGGTCGCCGTGAAGGTCAGCCCCGGGTCCGCGTAGCTCGTACCGGCCACCGAGGTGCTGATGACGCTGCCGGAGGCCCCGGCGGCCAGGTTCAGGGTCAGCGCGGGGAGCGTGAAGGTACCGCCGCCGTCGACCGACCCGTTCACGGTGAGCACGACGTTGCCGTTGTTCACCGCGACGCTCGCGCTGCCCGAGTAGCCGGAGCCGCCGGTCAGCGACTCGCCGGTCAGCGTGGCGTTCGCGGGGACCGGCACGGTGAGCACGATGTTGCTGATCGACTGGATGCTGTAACCGCCCACCGTGGTGGGCACGGTGAGCGCGTCGGGGGCCAGGGTGACGGTGAACTGGCTGCCGGCCGCGACGGTGGCGGGCGCGGCGGCGTTGACACCTGCGTTGAGGTTGAAGGTCTGTGCCGACCCGATCGGCGGAGTCGCCTGGCAGGCCAGGACGACGGGGGTGTCCGCGGCCGCGGCGGTCGGCGCGAACAGTCCGATCGCGGCCACGCCGCCGGCGAGCACGACCGAGGCACGTCGCAGAGCAGAGGTCATTCCCATGAGGGTTCTCCCGCGAAGCCTGAGGTGGGGGGTGAGGGTGGGGCGCGCGAGCGTCGGGGCGTGGGGTACCTGAGCCGCCCGGCCACCCGGCGGCCCGGCACAGGCCGGGCGAATTCAGCATGGGCGCGTCAGGGACCCCCAACAATCCCGCTGCGCAAGGTAGTTGCGGCACTTTCCGGCCATTCTCCGGCCGCGCCCGCCCACGGGGTGCCGCCGCCGGGCCTCACGGCTGGTCGGCGGCGGCCTCGCGTTCGCGGCGCTGCCGGTGCTCGGTGCGGATGCCGCACCAGGCGGTGCAGGCCAGGCTGGCGGCGATGATTCCTTCGGCCCAGAAGAACGCGAGGTAGTCGATCAGCGATCCGATCGGCGGTGAGCCGGGGGCGGCGTTGCGCATGCCGATCAGGGCGAACAGGCTGGCCGCCATCCAGCCCAGGGAGGGCCAGACCAGGCCCTCGCGCTTGCGGTAGAGCACCTCGGCGGCGCCGAGGACGGCCAGGGCGATGGCCCACATCGCCGCGATCATGAACCAGGCGAGGATGAAGGTGCTGCGGGAGCGGGTGATCTTCGCGTCCAGGGCCACGGCGCCGGTGGCCCCGGCCGTGGCCTGCGGGCGCACGACGAAGAACGGGTCGGTGTCGGTGAGGACCAGGCCGACCGGCACGGGGGTGGCGCCGCTGGTGGCCGTGAAGCCGGCCTCCATGCGGTAGCGGTCGAAGGGGTAGTCGGTGATGGTGCCGTCGTACATCCCGACGTGGACGAGCTGGGGCGCCGCGCTCTCGCCCTCGGCTGCCCGGATGGTCGTCCTGGGTGTGCCGGTGACGGTGATCTCGACGGGTCGGCTGAAGGCCTGGCCGTCGGCGCCGGCGGCGAGCCTGCCGTGCGGTACGGGCGTGATGTAGAGCGTCAGCTGCTGGGCAGCCGGGTCCACGTCCTGGGCGGTGACGTCGAGTTCGATCCAGTCCTGGGCCGAGGGGATCGCCAGTTCGCGGGTCTGCTCCCGGGTGTTGCGCTCGTTGAGGTACAGCCCGATCCCGCTCCCGCACAGGGCGACGACCATCGCCAGGACGACGGCGAACCGCCAGCGGTGGCGAGGAGCGCGGCGCGCAACCGGGCTGGTCGCGCTGGTGTCATCGGTGGTGACCTGCACGGTCGTCCTTCCTGAAGCTGTGGAGTCGGGGCGGCGGCCGACGCGTGCGCGGCGGAGGCCCTGGCGGCCCGCCTCCGTGGGGGGGGGTGGACGGGCCGCCAGGGGGCACGGGGCCCGCGCTGCGGCGGGCTGGTCCTGGGACCGGGGGTGCCCCCGCATCTTTTACTAGACTGAAAATTCAGTCAAATCCAGAGAGAGCGGTGATCTACGACGCACACGGCGTCGAGGCCGGGCGCCGCCGGAGCACGGGTCCGGTGGGGCGGCCGTCGCACGCCCCGGCGCCCTTCATTAGCGGACGGGCCGGCTGCAGGCTTGACCGATTTTTCAGTCAATGAAAGTGTTGACGGCGAGCTCGAAGTTCACCGGCTCCCGCCTCGGCATCCACGTCGTCAACGGCGCCGTCGTCGCCGCTTCGTTCGGCACCGTCCCGCTCGGCAACGCCTCGTTCGGCGACCGCCGCCTCGACGCCGGCAGCCGCGACAACCAGCGCTACCCCATGACCGGAGAATCCCGTGCCCCACCCTGATCTGTCCCGCCGCACCATCCTGCGCTCCCTCGGCGGCGCGGGCGTCCTCGCCCTCGGCCTGACCGCCTGTTCGGACCTCGACGAACCCGTCGAGGACGCCACGCAGGCCCCGCAGCCGTCCGGGGCGCCGCAGTCTTCCGGGGCGCCGCAGCCGTCCGGGGCCCCGGCGGCGCCCGGCGGACGCCGCTTCGGCGCCGAATGGGAGAAGCACGTCCGCACCGTGATGTCCTGGCCCGCCTCGGAGAACGTCTGGGGCGACCAGCTCCCCGACGTCCGGAAGGACATCGCCAGCCTGGCGCGGGCCATCGCCGCCCGCGAACCGGTCGTCCTGATGGCCCGCCCCGAACAGAGGGACGCCGCGCAGAGCGCGTGCGGCTCCGCGGTCGAGGTCGTCCCCATCGCCGTCGACGACCTGTGGGCCCGCGACACCCTGCCGGTGTTCGTCGAGGAGGGCGGCAAGGTCAAGGGCGTCGACTTCAACTTCAACGGCTGGGGCAACAAGCAGCAGCACGCCAACGACGGCAAGATCGCCCGCACCGTCCTGGCCAAGTACGGCGTCGAACGCATCGAGACGAAGCTGGTCGCCGAGGGCGGCTCCTTCGAGACCGACGGCCAGGGCACCCTGCTGGTCACCGAGAGCTCCGTCGTCAACGGCAACCGCAACCCCGGCATGTCCCGCGACCAGGTCGAGGCCGAGCTCAAGAAGGCCCTCGGCGTCACCACCGTGATCTGGCTGGCCGGCGTCAAGGGCAAGGACATCACCGACGCCCACGTCGACTGCCTCACCCGCTTCGCCGCCCCCGGCGTCGTCCTGCTCGACCAGGCCTTCCCCGGTTCGCCCGCCGACGTCTGGTCCCGGTCCGCCGACCAGGCCCGCGGCGTCTTCAAGAACGCCGTCGACGCCCGCGGCAAGAAGCTCGACGTCATCGAACTCCAGCAGCCCGACCCCGACAAGATCACCGGCCGCGGCGACGCCTTCGTCTCCTCCTACATGAACTTCTACGTCGGCTCCAAGGGCGTCTACCTCCCGAAGTTCGGCGACGACCGCGCCGACGACCGCGCCCAGCAGATCCTCAAGCAGCACTTCCCCGACCGCGAGATCGTCCCCGTCAAGATCGACAACATCGCCGCCGGAGGTGGCGGCATCCACTGCGCCACCCACGACATCCCGGCCGCGGGGTGAACGCGCGGTTCGACTGACACCCGCCGGGGCGTGCGGCCTCCTCGAAGCTCTGCAGAAATCGAACAGTTCTGACTTCAGGCAGCACAGGCCCCTGCCGAGAGTTCGGCAGGGGCCCACGGTGCAGAGACCTGTAGACGGCCGGGACCTGCCGTCGACGAGTGGCAGGCCCGCCGACATCGGCTACCGTCTGCCGCCGGTCCGACGGCCCGGCCTCACCTCAGGTGTCGGGTGAAGAACTGGGCCGCGGCGTCCCCGGCGAACCCCTGGCAGGTGGAAGGTCGGTCAGCAGCGGCACCGTACGACGGCCGGCAGCGCCTCCAGCTCGACCTCGATCGCCTCCCGGAGCAGGCGTCGTGCGTGCTCCAGCGGCATCGAGCCGGTCAGCCAGCGGGCGCTGAGGCCCTCGATCAGGACGGTGAGGCGTTCGGCGGAGGCCGAGTGGGCCGGCGCCGTGGCCTCGGGGCGGGCGCGGCCGAGCAGGTCCGCGACGTCGTGCACCCAGGCGTGGGTGGCCCGTGCCAGCTCCTCCCGGAGATCGGGCTCGAAGACCGCGCTGGCCCTCAACTCCCCCCAGGCCGTGCTGTTCTCGCGCACGTCCGGGGTGTCTTGGAGTTCCAGGAGCAGGACCTGTTCGAGATCGCGTCGGGGATCGTCCGAGTACCCGGCCGAGTCCCCCTCGGCGGTGTAGCGGTCCGCCCGGTCGCTGATGAACTCCAGGGTCTTGCGGAGCAGCCCGGCCCGGTCGGTGAAGTGGTAGTACAGCAGCGAGGTGGACACCCCCGCCTCGGCGGCCAGTTCGCCCACGCGCAGCCCGCGCACGCCACGCCGCGCGATGACGCGGGTGGCGGCGATGAGTATCTCTGTTCGACGATCCGACACAAGCGATCACCCTACCCGGCCGGGGCCCCTCATGGAGGAATTCCTGATCAAAGTTTCAGGGCCCAATGACCCTGCGACCAGGCGGGCGACCTCGGACCGGGGCTCACGGCAGGTGCACGGCAGGCTCGGGCCAGGCCGGTGTGGCAAGGAAAACCGCGATACCGTACGTATCGGGTATTGACTGAATTTTTAGTTGCAGCCAAGATGTGCGTCACCCCACACCTCCCCGCCCCCAAGGGAGTCCTCTTGGACACGCCCGTTCCCACCCGCCGCAGCCTGCTCAGATTCGGCGCTGCCGCCCTGCCCGCAGCGGCCCTCGGCGCCGCGTTCGCCACCGGCCTCGGCACCTCGGTCGCCGCGGCCGCAGACACAGCCACGGCCACGGCCACGGCCGCAGGCGCAGCCGCGACGCCGTCCGGCGCCACGCTGCGGATGCCCGCGGAGACCGACCGGCACACCCGCACCTTCATGGCCTGGCCCGCCCTGTCCTCGGTCTGGCGCAACCAGCTGTCGGGCGTCCGCCGGGACATCGCGAACGTCGCGTACGAGCTCTCGCGCTACGAGCCGGTCGCGGTGCTGGCCCGCCCCGGGCAGGCCGCCGACGCCCGGTACTACTGCGGCTCCGGCGCGTACTACGGCATCGAGGTCCTGGAGATCCCGAACGACGACCTGTGGATCCGGGACTTCGGCCCGACCTTCGTCGTCGCACCCGGTGCCATCGCCGGGGTGGACACCAACTTCAACGGCTGGGGCAAGCGCGGCACCTCCTACTACCAGCCGTACGCCAACGACGCCGCGGCCGCGGGCACGCTCCTGTCCCAGTACGGGATCGCCCGCGTCCAGGCCCCGTTCGTGGGCGAGGGCGGCTCGCTGGAGACCGACGGGCAGGGCACCCTGCTGGCCACCGAGAGCTCGCTGGTGAACCCCAACCGCAACCCGGGCATGACCCGGGACCAGGTCGAGCAGGCGCTGAAGTCGACGCTCGGCCTGGACAAGGTCATCTGGGTCCCGGGCCTGGCCGGTCAGGACATCACCGACTGCCACATCGACTGCCTGGCCCGCTTCATCTCCCCCGGCCAGGTCATGCTGGACCAGCCCGGCCCGGGCACCGACCCCCGGTGGGTCGCGGTCTACCAGCAGACCAGGCAGGCCCTGCAGAACGCCACCGACGCCCAGGGCCGCCGCCTGACCATCACGGAGCTGCCCGGCCCCGACCGCAACTCCATCCGGGGAACGGGCAAGGACTTCCTGTCCAGCTACACCAACTACTACACGGCCAACGGCGCCGTCCTCGTCCCGCAGTTCGGCGACGGCTACGCGGACGGGGTCGCCTACGCGATCCTCCAGGCCAAGTACCCCGACCGCACCGTCGTCCAGCTCAACATCGACAACATCGCGAGCGGCGGCGGCGGCATCCACTGCTCCACCCAGTCGCAGCCCGCCGTACCGCCTGCCGGCTGAACGCGGCTGAGCGCGGCCGAGGCCCCCCCCCCCCCCCCGCCCGGCCCCCGGGCGCGGGCCCCCTGCCCCCGCCCCCCCACGGGAAGCCGTCCCTCGGCGCAGCCGGCGGCGGGCGGGCCCCGTGGCA